>JADKCL010000017.1 GCA_016718825.1 Bacteroidota bacterium
GGGCATCCCGCAGGTTTCAAACGATGGGTTAGGCATTAAGATTCTGCGCAATCCGGCAGCATTGAGCAACACGAACAAGAAACCAGTGAGTGAATGCGAGACATGACCCAAGTACCAATTGAACTCAATGATAACGAATTATGGTTGAATTCAAAGGATAGATTCTGGTGGAATTCATCAAAGATCCACCTTTAAGACGCACTTTTTCTCCTGAAGGTCAAAAAATCTTTATTCGCCCATTAAACCCTTTCTCCGATCTTGCTTGTCAAAGCTCAAATCGCGCTTACCTCTCCATGGATTCAGCCAAGAAACCGGCGAACCAGAAATCATCGCGGTATTGATGCAGAACCCTGTTCGAAAAGAACAGGGCTCATGGCGTTGATGGAGCTTTTCCAGCGACCTTTTTGTACTGCCAGTATTCGCAAAATGGCTCAAGGATCATGACGACAGTGACGACATTCTCCAAAACACGTTTGTCAAGGCTTGGCATGTTTTTTTGACGGGTTTCGGGCCGAATCTTCACTTCTTAAAACCTGGCTCTTCCGGATTGCGACAAATGAATGCCTCACGCTACGGAAAAGCGGAAAGCGGAACCTCAGTACCTTCGGGACATCGAAACAATCTCGGGCATAGTGAACAAGTAACTTCAACGATGACTGGGGAAGACATTTAGCAAAGGCTCGAAGCAGCTGTGGCCTTGCCTGACAAACAAAAGCAGGTATTTGGATGAAATACTATGACGAAAATGAAATACCCGAGGATGGTCGAAATTTTGGCGAAACCGAAGGTTCGTCAAGGCCAGCTTCCACCATGCGGTCAAAAAATTGAAAATTATCTTTCAGGCCGGTTAAACCATTTCCAAATCAACGATCAAAGTACTGTTATGCGACACGAAGATTTACAGGAAGAAGATTGGAAGGACGTAGGTCCGCTACTCGCCCCTCGCTCAAGGCAAAGACGCCAGGCGGATATGCTCGAGGATATTTCCCGAAGGCCTGCCGGAAAGCGTTTTGAGTCGCATTCGCAGCCTTCCAAAAGAGAAAGCCAAGGAAACTCCGGTTATTCAAATGAACGCAGTGGCCAAGTTTCCAGCACGGCCGATGCGCACGGTAGCGTTCCGACGTACCATGTTTTGGAGTGTAGCAGCTGGAATCGCGCTTTTGGCGATTTTCGGCACATATTTTCTCCTGAACACGGAGGAAAACACTGAAACCAACTATGCCGAAGAGCCATCCGGCAGGAGACCATGGTGCACCAGCTCTTGGATTCCAGGAAATCACGCCTTACCTCGACGTCACGGATAGGAGTGATGAGCAATTTTTGCGGCATTGGGCAGCGAAGCGAAGGGCATTCGGAAGGAGAAGACCACGAAATGCAGCAAGATGAAGCCGCTGAATACCTTGAGGATGCTGAACTTGACGAAATTGATTGGCAGAATTGACATAGACTTTGAAGATTTGCAATAAAATGCTGTTGAAGAAAGAACTACAAAGAGGAAAGATTATGAAACGATGATGATTTTGATGGGCTTTGCTTTTGACCTTGCTTTCCGCAGCCGCTGATGGCCCAACCGCCTGCTGCCGGCGGGATTTGGAGCGCCATTCGGTGGGATATATCACCAAGAAGCTGAGCTTGACGACGGACGAGGCCAAGGCTCTGGGCCGGTTTACGATGCCTACCGTGACGAAATGAAACTTGTGCGCGACGATCAGCGCGACATGTGCAATCGGCAAAGGAAAACTTTGGACACGATGACCGATCAAGAGGTCGAGACCGCGGGTCAACAAGATGCTCGACAACCGCCGCAAGGAGCGGAGCATCACCCTCAAGTACCACGAGCAGTTCAAGAAAGTGATCAACATCCGCAAGGGGGCATGCCTACAAAGCCGAACGTGAGTTCACGCTGTTGCTGTCGCGCGCTTGCAAAGCGACGGAAGGTGGCGCACCGGTGGTCCGGGCGGCCCGGGGCCCGGAGGCGGTGGACCCGGTGGCGGACGCAGGTTGCAGCGATAATCTTGCTGTTCGGAAATCAACGCCTCCTTTGGGGTGGCTTTTTTCTTCTGAAAGAGTTGTTCAATTAGCTGCAAGGGGTGACAAAGGTTCTCAAATCCTCTTGACATTGATTATATTTGAAAAAAAGGCCACCAATGATTACCGTAAATACATCGTTAGAAATCCAGAAGATGATGGGGAAGCCCACCATTAAGGGTTCCCGAATAACAGTAGAATTGATTTTGCGAAAACTCTCAGGAGGTCATTCCGTCGATGATTTGCTGAAAAGTTATCCCCACCTGAAAGGGAACAGATTGCAGCCGTTTTTGCTTACACTGCAGATATGGTTGCAATGAGGAGGTACGCGAAGCAATCATGATCATTTTCGACGAAATGTCGAGGACTATTGATCAAGTTGCTTTCGGCGAAAGGCTATCAGAATATTTCCATTCGAAAAGAATTTCCGCGGAATTTGACCTTGAAGTCGGAAACGTTCGCGAACATGGAGGACTTTTGATTACTGAGGATAAAGATTTTGGGGAATTGATATTTTCACATCATATCGAAAAGGTTGCGTGTTATTTATTCGCTAACACCAACCGCCATATTCCCGATTGAAGGCGCTGTTCTTCAGGCTATTGAGGACTATTCCGTGGACCCGCATTTACAATCATTACAGGTTTCTAAGTTGAAAGTAAGAACAAGGCGGCTTTGATTACCTTCCTTCGGTCCTTCCAACTGACCTATTCCTCCAAAACTCCACCTCCACACGGCGATTCAAGGCTTTGCCTTCGTCCGTGTCATTGGTGCTGCATGGCCTTGATTCCCCATTCCAGCTGAGTTGATGCGCTTAGCATCAATCGCCTGACTGATGAGGTAATCCATCACGGCACGGGCACGGCTCTCCGAAAGCTTCAAGTTGTAGCCATCTTCGCCGTCGCTGTCGGTATGCCCGGACAATCGAATCTTCAAATCCGGATGGCTTTTCAGAAAGTCGGCCAAGCTATCCTTTGGCGATGAAGGTGCCGTGCAAAAAGACCCATTCGTTCCAATCGTCAAGGATTTTGCCATTGCTGAGCGTGATCAACTCGGTGGTATCCACGCCGACTTGGCAATTGTTCATCCCCTGATCGTCGCGGGTGATTTGGAGTTGCAGTTCATCGAGGGCGTGATCGCTGACTTCCGCGAGGGAAACCCAGATGCTCAAACAATACTTTTTCCCAGCGATCAAGGGCGTTTTTAGGCGCGTAGCCACAAATTCGCGGTAGTTTTGGCGCTCTTGGAGCATGGCCCAGATGCCGCCATATCCGTTGCCATTGTGGGGCATTTGTTCTCCTAATTCATTTTTAGGAACGGCTGCTGTACCGGTTCCGCAGACATGGTAAAAGTCCGGCGAATTTTGTTTGATGCGCCAGGCGCGTGCATTTTGCAAGTCTTCCCGTTGTTTTGGGCAGGCGAAAAGTTGCTCAAAACCCGAATTGGGCACGAGGTTGTTGGGATCCTCGTCTTCTGCGACAAACAACTGGCTTTCACAACCTGACTTGCTCGTGCTTTCATACAATTCGAAGGCATCCAAGTAGGTGTAGGCGCGGTAATCGATTGCGGCAAAATGGCCGACTACCAAGGTTTTTTCGCCTCCTTTTGCCGTATAGGTTTTGGTAAACATTGCCCATCCGATGGATTCAGGGCTCATTTTCCAATTGGCATTCAATTGTGTGGCGACCGGAATGTCCAAAAGATCCCAATTTGGAATGGTCAACGAAGTATCCAAAAAACATGCCCGCAAGGCCATTCGACCGTCGCTACTTGGACTCGGCGCCGCTGCGGAATCGCAAACAATAGGCGCGACCCGCCACAAGCGGTTCTGCCAGATTGATCTGCAAAATTCCTTTCCTGATTTCCGCAAAGAATGCCCGCATAACCTGCGCCTTCAAACGCGTCGTGTGCCAAAAAGTTGTTGGGAACACCGACCGTTTCGAAGTTTTTGACGAAGCATTTGTTGAAATAGTCGGGCGTGCCCGTATTGGGGCTGCTCCAAAATGCGACGCGATCCAATTCGCCCCAGAGCCTTGGGACATTTTTTTCATGTCCTCAAATCCGCCGTTGGGAATGAGGTTTGGGCATAAGCAATGCCAAAATGGATCAAGCAGATCAGAGCAAGCAACGTTTCATGGCGCGGCATTCAGGATTTGGCATGCGCCGCAGTTGAGATCATAGACGGCTTTGCCTTCGGTGAGTTGTGCCAGCGTGACATCGGCAAACTTAGCCGTTCCACGGTCGGCATCTGCCTGAATCGGCGCAGCAATTTTTGTCGTTCCGCAAGCGACGGCAAACAAAAGGGTAGAGAGGAAGAAGTACTTTTTCATTGGGGAATGATTTTCGCAATGATAGCAATTTTCGGGGATTGAAGGCGGCTTTATCGGTCGATATGTCAGTGATCCAACGCACGTTTTTTGATCATTCCGCCGCGCGTATCCCGTACAGAGCTCATTACAACAAATGCTTCAGCGTCAATGCGTTGAATTTCGGACTTGAGCTTATTCAATTCCAGCCTTGTGATGACCGTGTAAAGAATGTCAACTTCGGATGTTTCGCCGCGTCTGCCATATCCTCCCTTGCCTTTGTACACGGTCACGCCACGTCCCATCTCCTTGGTGATCATGAGCCTGATTTCCTGGCTACGAATCGAAATAATGGTCACACCGGTATATTCATCGATGCCATCGACGATATAGTCCAAAGTTTTGGAGGCAATCAGGTAGGTGATCAAGGCATACATTGCCGTTTCAAGGTTCAGAAGATAAGCTGCCACACTAAAAATAGCGACATTCAAGCCAATGATGATGTCGCCAATCGTTGTGCCCAACTTGCGGCTGAGGTAGATCGCTAAAACCTCCGTGCCGTCCAGCACGGCACCTCCTCTCACCGAAAAGCCAATGCCAGCTCCCAAGAAAAACCTCCAAAGATGGCCACCAAGAGACTGTCATGGGTGATTACCGGGAAATGTATTGTTGAAACACATATCGCCAACGCGGAAATGGAAGCGGCTGATTTGAGCGCGAATTGCCGGTCAACCACCTTGAACGCCATGATCACAAAAGGGATGTTGATGATCACGATCAGAATTCCAAGCGACCATCCTGTCAGTTCAGAGGTCAAGAGGGAAATTCCCGTTGCGCCACCATCAATGAATTTGTTGGGCAGCAGAAATCCTTCCAATCCCAACGCTGCCAATCCGACCCCAATGGAGATGAGGATGAAGTCTTTCAGCCATTTTTTAGCCAAACGCTTAAATTCTTTGAGCGCTTTTTGAAACTCGGCAGGAGAAAGCACCTCATCTTTCTTCCGGTTTTTCCCCTTCGCCTTCTCACGACGGATGGAATTGACGATGATTTGCGTAAAAATGGGACCCATGAATTCTTGCGTTTGACGGTGACAATTCTGCACGATTGGCAGATCGCCCGATGCGGTGATTAGCCTAAAATACCATTAGAATACGGATACTGTGGTCGATTAGCTGTAGCAACACTGAATTTTAATGCAATTCTAACCCATTGAGCAAGGCTAGCACCGCCTCCGCACAACCCCATGAAACGGTGTATCCAGCGCCTCCGTGGCCGTAATTGTGAACAAATTCGCCGTCCCACTCGAGGCGGATGGTTGCTCGGCCCGGCCGTAATCCGACGACCTTGTCCAAAATTTCCACTTCACCAAGGTCGGGAACCAACCTTCGGCAACGGTCGATGATGCGATTCCCCAAATCCTCATCCCATTCCCACGAAGATTCTCCAGCCACCGCCGTGCCACCCAAGACGATGTCATGGGTACGCGGAAAGATGTAAGTGGCCTCAAATAATTCAGCTCCGTCCATTGAATCTGCAGAAACGAATGGAATGTTGGCCTGCCGGGCAATTTTTACCAATTGTCCCCGAATCGGATAAAGCGTTGGGTCATTTGCCAATTCCTTGGCTCCCAGGCCAGTGCAATTGATGACGATGGGTGATTCTGAATGCAAATCCGCTAGATTTTGAATCTCTCCGAGCTGAATTTCCCCGCCGCCTTGGCGGAACGTTTCCAGTAGATAGGGCAAGTAAATCGGCGTTTCAATCATGGGAACGTCCATCACAAAGCCCATGGGCTGTCCATCGGTCAATTCGGCAGCAGTGGCATTGCGCCATCTTCCTTCCGGAATCGCGTCGAGCCACCAAGCCGACTCCTTAGACTGCACAAACTCCGTAAATTGGACCATCTTGACGCCCGTTTCCGGATTTTCTGACAAGGTTTCCAAAACCCTGTAAGTCGCTCGACTCCAGCGGTTCACCGCTTCCAAAGGCCCTGTTTTGTAGGGAAACCAGATCGCGGCCGCGACCGCCGAGGTCGTGTCCGCAGGCATTTCCCGCGTATGGATGCGCACACGATAGCCCGCGCGTTGCAACACGATCGCAGTCGTGAGGCCAGAAACGCCACAGCCGACGATGATCACAGTTGGAAGATTGGGCCGCGGGTGTTGCCATGCAGTTGTGTTATGGATCGATTCTACAAGGCTGATTTTCAAAGTGTTCCTTGAAAAAACTCCTTCAGGCGCTTGGCTTGCCGTAGGACCAGGGCGGCATCATCCTTGTGATAAAGCTGATATTCAGCCTCTTCCTCGTTGACCTTCTCAGTGTATTCCACGAGTTTGTCACCTTTGAAGTAGAATCGGTTTTCACAGGTTTTTTCATTGTTCCCGCTGAATTCCTTGAAATAATAAAACAGCAAGTTGCCTTCGGAATCGAATAAGTATTCCTCGTTTTGGTCATTTGCACTGCGCTTGCTCGTGATGTTGAGCTTTCTCAGCACATACGATGGCCCGTTTTCGCCCTCCATGCTGCCGCGTTCAAACCAAAAGTCCCTGACGGCTCCATAGTTGCCGACTGCTGCCCATGGACTGTTTTTCTTGTTGACGGTCAGGCTGTTGAGGTAAAGTCGACAGGCTTCAGGTTCTTCCGCATTTTGGCATTCGAGAATTTTGTCGCCAATCTCCTTGTAAACCGCACGGATATGGTTGACCTCGACATTGTTTTGTGCAGTCAGTCGATTCCCATTTGCCGAAAAAAGCAATAGGAGCGGGGAAAGGATCAAAATCTGGAGAACACGAAGGCCATTTTTCATTGATTCGGGTTTAAAGTTCCTTTTCCCATAAAAGCTTTCCTGATTCTGTATCGAGGCATGCCATGCGTAATTGGGAGACAAAAACGAGGTAATTTTTGGATACACCAGCCCATTCATAATCAAACTCGGGGTTTCCTTTGGAATAAACCTCTTCGAATGCGCCAGCCTGATCGGCTTTGGAAGAATTGTGGTAGAATTTTGGCAAATGTGTTGTCCAAACAATCCTCCAACTGTTATTGGGGTCCAAATTTACACGGCTGATGAGGGTATGCGCGGTATCTGCGACAAGATTGGCATGATGCACGTAGACCGATTTGTCATCTGTACTGAGCAGGAAACTTCCCGAAAAGTGGCTTGATGACCTTTTGGCATTTTCGAAGTCTCGTTGGGCATATTCGGCATCGCGTTTCAGATTAGTGGCATGGTCGTGGATGGCTCGTTGTTCCCAGCTCCATTTGATGTAATCAACTTCTTGCGTGGCTTCCGGATGCGCTGCCGAATAGATTTTGAGGCTGTCTTCCAAGGACTTCCAGCGATTTTCCATCGAATCCAGCTTGATGATTTTGCGTTCGGCAGCCTTTTTCTGATCAAAATCCAAGAAAAACTTCCCAAACAGAAAGCTGATCTCCGCGCCGGATTTATTACCGAGATAGGAGATTTCCGCCCGTGGATCACCATCAAGGTTCACACTCTTTTCATTGGAAAACTGTCCGGAGCCACTCAATGGGTCATTGTCCCAATCTGCATCGGGCATTTCTGCATCGGTTTTCTGTAGGACAAAAGTCTCTGGATCCATCTGGTATTTGAAACCGGCTTCGTCGGTAAGCACAATCCGCTGCGATTCATAATCCACTCCAAAATATTGGTCGATCAACGGCCAATCAGGTCTCGCCGGTTTGAAGGCATTCAAGCCGGGCATCTGCGAAAACTCGGTCCAAGTTTTGATCGGCGTGAGCGTTTTCGGGTTGCGGCAATGCAATCCGAGTTCGGGGTTGATGCTGAACATCCAAACTTTTCCGGGACTGATGCCCAGCACAGCATTGGCTTCCTCAATCATTTCTCCGAGCGGCACACGGCCCACTTGCTCGCCAGTTTTGAGGTCGTAGCTGCTCAATCGATATTCGGTATAGCCGCTGATATGGGTCACACCATTTTCTGTGGATTTAGAATTAGCCTGAAAGATTGCTTCCTTGCTGATGACAAAATCGCCCTCCGGCCCAGAATAAATGACATTGACCACGATGTCGTCGGCACGGTCAGTCTCGAGGTCTTTGTGATAGCAGCCCGAAATACCAAAGACGATCAATAAGAATGCAATGCCCCAAACCGACGGTACCTTGGAGTAATTTCTTCGAAAAAAGCGGACTTTTTGAACTTCCATAGCTGGGTCTTTTCGCGAATTTAGTTTGAAAATTTTAAGGATTCACAACGTCACAGCATATTGCAATCGCCCTCTCGTTTATGTATATTTGCTTAAACACCACCCCATGAGCAAGTTTCACGCAGTTATTGGCAACCCTCGCTTGGAGCAACACTTCATCCACTTTGTGGGCTTCAAACATATGCACCGCCACACAAAAATGTACATTGACCCGACTTCGCAGTACGAACCGGAGCTTCAGGGAATGTACTACGAATCCATGCGGGATGGCGCTTTTGAGGATTTGAAACTTGCTTTGAAAAAGGAAGTCGATCTCAAACCCAAAGACAGCGAATTCAAAAGATCATTGATGCTGCGATTGAGGACGTTGTCGCAAGGCTGGGAATGGAGCTCATCATTCGGAAAACCAAGGAATTTCTCTGGCAAATGGAAGGCCGTGATCCGGTCGATGTTCCGCCTGCAGTTGCATATTTTCCAAAATCTGATGTCGCGCGTTGTCCAACCTGCGACCGCACGCGCTTGATTCTCGGCAAAGAGGATCTTCCGAAGGACATTTTTGAGACCTATCACGCGATTGGACTCGAAATGGAGGTGTTTTGGCTCTGCACAAAGTGCAAGCGGATCACAAATGAGTAATACAGCGCAAATTCGTCCGCACTAAACGCTGGATGGTTTGATCCTCATCAACGAAAAAACCGCACTACGCCGAGGCATAGTGCGGTTTTTCATTTTTACTTGGAATTACTCCTCGCTTGCGGATTCCGAGGAATCACTTTGGGCTTCCTCGACCGCTGGAGCATCGACCTGCGGAGCCGCAGGTGTTTCCTCAACCGCAGCCTTGGATTCCACGACAGGAGCAGCCTTGGCTGTTTCCTGCGCAGACTTCATGTCCTTGAGCTTCTTCTTCAGTTTTTCGATTTCTGCCTTTTCGGAATCGATCTGCGCCTGAATTTGATTGCGAAGGCCATCACCGCTTTTCCCTTTTGAGATAAATAGGATATTGGTCTCGTAGGCTTCGACTTTTTCCTGGATGATTTGGATTTTCATCCGCATTTTCCGCATTTCATCTTCTGCGGGGTTGCTTGCAACCTGATCGCGACGGTCATTGCCACCGCGACGATCACCACCGCCGCCCTGACGGTCACCACCACCACGGCGTTCGCCGCCGCCTTGACGATCACCACCACCGCGACGTTCGCCGCCGCCGCCACCACCACGGCGCTCACCGCCACCGCCGCCATAACCGCCACCATAACCGCCGCCGCCACGTGAGCGGGTCTTGTCATAGTACTGTGTGATGGCATCACGATAGGCACCGTTGATTTTGTCCTTCTGCTTGAAGGGCACGTGTCCCGTTTCTTTCCATTTTGCCGCAATCGCCTCAAATTCAGCGCTGTGATCGCCTGGATTGTCGAGTGCCGCAATGGCTTCGACTTGGGAGATCAAGTCAAGTTTGATGGCCATGTTGTCCTCAAACTCGCTTTTGCTCGCACTTACAGCAGCCGTTTTACGGTCAAAGAAGGTGTCGCAGGCTGTGCGAAAGCGCTTCCAAAGTTTGTTGGAATAGCGTTCGTGTACCGGACCAATGGATTTCCATTCCTCTTGGAGTTGCTTGAGAATCTCCGTGGTATCCTTGAGGTGCTCATTGTTCATGACCGCTTCGGCCTTTTCACAAATCGCAGTTTTCTTGATCAGGTTTTCACCGCGTTCTTCGTCAAATACCTTGAAGAATTCGCTTTTGCGTTGGAAGAAGTGGTCACACTCGGCGCGGTATTCCGTCCAGAGACTTTTGTTGGTCTCAATTGGGCCCGGGCCGATGGTTTTCCATTCGTTTTGCAACGCAAGCACCTCGTTGGTGACATCGGTCCAGTCTTTGGGGCGCTTGCCATCAAAGTCGTGATGGACTTTGATTTTCGCCAGAATGGCCTTTTTCTTGATCTCGTTTTCGACGCGCTGCTGATCCTGAAGCTCGTAATAGCCGGAACGCAGTTCATAAAAACGATCCAAAGCATCGCGGAAGGCTGCATTCAGCGTTTCAACATCTTCACGTGGCACGTGACCGATGGTGCGCCAGTATTCCTGAAGCTGCTTGACGCGCTCGCTGCGCTTGTTCCAGTCTTCGCGCGTGATTTGCTCCTCCGTCGGAATCAAGCCATCAACTTCGTCGACGACCCTCTTTTTTTCCTCGTGATTGTATTTGCGGTCCAGTTCCAGAAGTTCCTGATACTGACTACGCAATTTGTAGAAAATGTCGAGGTAGTGGCGATAGGTTTCGTTGAAGGACTGCAAGTCTTTTTGCAGCACCCAACCCACTTCGCGCCATTGGTTTTGAATATCGCGGACTTCTTGGATTTTGGTGACCTGTTCTTCGGTCACGATCGCCTTGAGGCGCTCCAAGAGTTCTTTCTTCTTGTTGGAATTGTCTTCCTTTTCTTTTTCGCGCTCCGCATAGTAGGCCATACGCTTCTTGTTGAAGCGTGCCATGGCGGTGTTGAAGCGGCTCAGGAGTGCATGTTCGACGGTTTCAGGGTCGATCTTGGACTCAAAGCTCTTCTTGATGTTCGCAATTTTGGAAACGAATTCGGCAACCTCTCCGCGTGTGGCGATGCTTTCCATCAGCAGGGTCAGCTCCTGCGGATTGGCTTTCTCGACAACACTGTCCAAGTTTTCCTCGTCACCAAGGATTTCTTGCAACAACGAACTCGCAGCAGATTCGCCACGGTCTTCGGTGAATTCAATATGCGAGAAGTCATCTTCCTCGACTTCGGGGGTTCCGTCGCCACCTTCGTCAGTCAATTCGACATGCGCTACAGCAACTTTTTCCTCGGGTTCCACGATCGGATCCGGCTCGGGTGCCTCCTCAGGCACTTCGGGTTCCACAGCGGGAGTTTCAGGTTCAGGTGCTTCCACAGGAACTTCGGGTTCCGCGGGCGGCAAAATGATTTCTGGTTCGGGCTCAGCAATCGGCATTTCTGGCGAAACGTCGGGCGATGCGTCGAGATTCACGGACTCTTTTTCAGGGTCCGAGGGGGAGAGGTGCGGAAATTCCGTTTCAGGTACCATCAAAATCAGATAGCGTTTCTACAAAAAACTAGTTGAACATGCACTAGATTCGACTTCAAATTTAACGGGTTGTGGCGATTTTCACAGCCATCTTCTGAAATCTCTCCCAATGCAGTGGAAGATATCACTTGGTCCAAGCCTCGACCGCCTCTTTTGCGGGGTTGGCTATTCCAAGTTTGTTTTTCTTGTTGAAGCCACACAAATCATTGTGGAGCTTGTTGGTGTTGGCGGACTTGAGGTCGGCAAGGCTGTTAATCCCGAGCTTGCGCAAGGGCTCCATCCATTCGACCGGTACGCCGGCTGAGGCAAATTCCTCGTTGGTGATCGCCTTGGCCTTCTTTTCCGGCTTCATTTGCGGGAAGAAAAGGACATCTTGAATCGAAGGTGAATTGGTCATGATCATCGCCAAACGGTCGATACCCACACCCAATCCTGCGGTAGGCGGCATTCCAAACTCCAGCGAACGCAGGAAGTCTTCGTCAAGCACCATGGCTTCGTCGTCGCCGCGCTTGCCCAGCTCGAGTTGCTCCTCAAAGCGCTCCCGTTGATCGATCGGATCGTTCAGCTCGGAGAATGAATTGAGCATTTCCTTGCCGTTGCAGATGGCTTCGAAGCGCTCGACCAATCCGGGCTTGGAACGGTGCTTCTTGGCCAATGGGCTCATTTCCAGCGGATAATCCGTGATGAAGGTCGGCTGGATGAGCTTGGGCTCGCAGGTCGCACCAAAGATTTCATCGATCAGCTTGGCTTTGCCCATGCTGTCGTCGGTCTCCACGCCGAGCTGCTTGCAGGCCAACAGCAATGCGGCTTCGTCCATTTCCGAAATGTCGATGCCGGTGAAATGCTGGATCGCTTCAAACATGGTGTAGCGCTTCCAAGGCCGCGCAAAGTTGATGTCGTGGTCGCCCACGCGCACAATTGTGCCACCCGTCACGTCCAAAGCGACCTTTTCGATCATTTCCTCGACGAGGTCCATCATCCAATAATAGTCCTTGTAGGCCACATAGAGTTCGATTTGCGTGAACTCCGGATTGTGGAAGCGGGACATGCCTTCGTTGCGGAAGTCTTTGGAAAATTCGTAGACGCCATCAAAGCCGCCGACGATCAAGCGCTTGAGATACAGCTCGTTGGCGATGCGCAGGTACAGCGTCATGTCGAGCGTGTTGTGGTGGGTCTTGAAAGGACGCGCAGCAGCACCGCCATACAACGGCTGCAAAATCGGCGTTTCGACCTCCAGATAACCCTTCGCATTCAGGAATTCCCGCATGCTCTGCACCAGTTTGGTGCGCTTGACAAACGTTTCGCGCACCTCCGGGTGCACGATCATATCCAGATACCGCTGACGGTAGCGTTGCTCGAGTTCGGTAAAGCTGTCGTAAAGTTTGCCATCCTCAGCCTCCTTGCGGAAGATGATCGGGCGAAGGGTTTTCGTGAGAATGCGGAAACTGTGAACGTGGATGGAAATTTCACCGGTTTGGGTGGTGAACACGTAGCCTTCGACGCCAATGATATCTCCCAAGGAAATGAGGCGCTTGAACACCTCATTGTACATCATCTTATCCTCGCCAGGGCAGATTTCGTCGCGGTTGACATAAACCTGAATCTGTCCCGTAGAGTCTTGAAGCACCGCAAAAGATGCCTTACCCATCACCCGTTTGGTGACAACGCGGCCTGCCAAACTGACTTTGGCAAAAGCGGCAGCATTTTCAGGTGTGAAATCGCGCAAAATTCCCTCCGCCGTCGCATTCACTTCATAGCCTTCTGCGGGAAAGGGTTCGATACCCAGGGCCCTTAACTCCTCAACCTCCTTGCGGCGCTGAAGCTCCTGGTCGTTCAACTGATGTTCCATTGACAAAAAACAAATTTTGGCGCAATTTACAGACAATAATTGGTTTCGGGGAAGGAAATGCCAATTTATCGGAGCGGCTTGAATGTGATTCCAACTGCCTCAGGATCGGGTCATCCGTGCAACTTTGTCGGGGAGGCAAGCTTTTTGTGCAAATTCAATAGATTTGTGTCCGATTTCCGGGGGAAGAGGCTGGAATCGCACTTAAGAACGCACATAACTGAAAATGAAATTGAGACTACTGTTGCTCCTTGGAGCCTTTTTATGCTTGCTTTTGCCGAACCTTCAAGCCCAGAAAGATACACTTGGTGCCTATTGCAATGTTTTTTATGTGACTTCTGATAAGCCAGACATTTTGCCGTTTTCAGATCAATGTTTTTTGGCTGATCAATATTCCGTGAAGGATCCAACGAATTTCAAGGCTTTGGGACCCGTCGAAGGCTCGATTTCCTTGTTTACGCAGTATGGATGGAGCATGCATTTTTACTTGCCAAATCCCAAAGAAAACGAACGTTTGGTGGTGAGCGCTCCTGTCAATTTGCTTGGGAAAGACCTGCAAATGAAACCGGGAACTTTTTTCATCACCCTTTCTGACAACCGCGGCGCGGGACGCTTGGATGAGCCTGCGGACAATGTCGATTTTGCTACGGTTAGCGGGAATGCAAAAGTGTTGGAATACGTTCCACAAACCGGGAAGATGCCTTATGCCCAATACAAGTTGCAAATGGACCTCCAATTCCGAAAGGTGGATCGGAGCGAAGAGGTTGCAAAATTGGTGGGTGAAACGATTCGCCTACGAATGGTGGTGATCATCGATCCCAAACTGGACTGACCGAGTGGCTATTTCCCGCTGGCAGGCGGCGAAATGTAGGTGTCACGGTAGGCACGCATTTTTTCGAGGGCTAGCTGAAAATCCTCAGGCAATTCGCTGTCAAAAAATACCTTTTTCCGTGTCTGCGGATGCACAAATCCGAGCGTACGCGCATGCAATGCCTGACGCGGCAAAATCTCCATCACGTTGGTGATGAAGGCATTCCATTTCGGTGTATGTGGATTGGCGAGGACTTCGTGGCCCCCGTAAAACCAGTCACTGAACAGGGTATGCCCAATATGCTTCATGTGCACCCTGATTTGGTGGGTGCGGCCTGTTTCCAGCTTGCATTGCACCAAGGTGGCAAATCCAAACCGTTCCAATACCTTATAATGCGTGATCGCACGCTTGCCGAGTGAGCCATCGGTGTAGACCGTGAATTTCTTCCGGTCGCCCTTGCTCCGGCCGACGTGACCGACAATTGTCCCTTCGTCTTGTTTCACATCGCCCCAAACGATCGCATTGTAAAGCCGGTCGATCGTGCGTTCGTAGAACTGTCTTGCGATGAATTGATTGGAGAAATCATGCTTGGGAACTACGAGCAATCCGCTGGTATCCTTGTCAATGCGGTGCACAAGTTGCGGGAAAACCCATTCCTCACGCGGTGCCTCGAGGCGGTCTTTGTTGAGGTGAAACAGCAAACCATGCAACATGGTCCCCGTCCAATTGCCGACACCGGGATGCACGACCATGTTGGGCGTTTTGTTCACCATCATAAAATCGTCGTCTTCGTAGGCAATGTCGACAGGAATGTCTTCGGGTCCCAACTGCGGCGGCGGAGGATGTGGCAACATGATCGTGACCTCATCGCCCGGCTTGACCTTGTAACTTGCCTTGATCACCTTGCCGTTGACGCGGACGCAGCCTGCCAAAGCCGCGTTTTTGATCTGCGTACGGCTTTTGTTCCGCATGAGCGAAAACAACCACTGGTCCAAACGCATGATCTTCTGACCCGGATCAGGCGTGAACTTTTTGTGCATGTACAGACTGTCCTCTTCCGTTCCCTCTTCAGGTCGGCTCTCATCGACATACGCGTCGTCGATGTCCAAATCAAATTCGAGGTCTTGGTCTTCTTCCACTACAGTGCAAAGGCATTTGGGATGGCAAAAGTAGCGAATTTTTGCGTACCCTGCGGGAATTTTGCGGCGACAGCATTCGGGTTCTCCAAATCCCGATCAAACGGTTCAGGCCTGCTTCAGCAACCTTTTTTGCTTCATGGCGATGAAGATGATCAATCCGCCGCCGATCAACAGCAACGTGGAAATCAATTCTGCCTGCGTAAAATGCATTCCTGCAAAATCATAGACTGAATTCACGCGGATCTTTTCAATGGTGAAGCGTTCCAAGCCGATGAGGATCATGTAGATGCCTGTGAGCAATCCCGCATATTTCATTCGCTTGCGAATTCCCCAAAGCAAGGCGAAAATACCTGTGCCCATGAGTGTTTCGTAGAAAGGCGTTGGAAAAACGGGGACAGGAAGGTGGCGGCAATATTCGCCTTTGCAGCCTTCGAGTGGAACGCCATCCATGGCAACGTTGTGGCGGAAGTCCGTCGCAAACATCCAATCGGGGAGGAAACTCAAGAATCCGGGTTTCGGAACAAAGGCGTGTTCCGTCCCATTCAGGATGAAATAGGCTTGGTTGGCATCGACGGCTTGCTGGAAAATGTCCATGCTTCCGACGGCGACGCCGCCTCTTGGCAGACTTTGGTAAGCAGCATTGAGGATGCCCCAATCCCCATCGCCCGACATTTGACAGCCGATTCGACCGACCGCATACGCCAAAATCAAGCCCGGCACAAAGGCATCCACACAGGTGAGAATGTGAAAACCCTTGCGGTACAGATAGTAAATGATCAATCCGCCTGCGCACAGCAATCCGCCAAAGAAACTCAAGCCATTGAAGCTCAGGAGGTCGCCAATCGGATCGCTCCAGAAGTCGCTTCCCGGTTCCAGCATCGCAAAGATCTTGGATCCTAAAATGCCTGCCACAAAAGCGATCGTGACCACGGTTCCCAAGTAGAAAGAGGGTCCGGCATCCACGGTTTCAAACTTGACCTCCAAGTCCTTCTTTTTCTTGAATTCCATGTATTTCCAGAGCCCGCCGCCCAAGGCACCCAACAAACCGGTGAGCCAGAAGCCTTTCAACGACATCAATGCGCCTTCGGTATCGTTGTTGAAAAATTCGCGGTCACTGAAATAAAGCCCGAGTTTGTAGCCTGCGATGCCCCAGATCAGCGCATGGATGATCACTTCGCGCATCGTGATCGGCCCCTGCGTCTGCACTTTTTCCTTGCGCAACTTGTATTGACCGAGCCCTTCACGCCGTTTCAAGTCGGCGCGCAAGGGAATGAAGGCCGCAACAAATGCCAATGCCAGAAAAAAACCGAAGGTCTTGGCCGGCAGCACCATGTCGGTGCCAAGAAGATAATTGATGAGGTCGCTGAGCCTTGGAAACATGTCTCGGGGTGTTGATGCAGAAGCTAAAGCGGCAAAGTAACGAAAAACCAAGCAATGGAAACGGGGCTTTCATTTTCTTGAATTCGCCTGCTTTTGAGGGCGAATCCTCCAAAATTATTTTCCCTTGCTTGAAATAATTGATAATTTAGCCCCTTCTTAGAATTGATCCAATACGGAAAACATGAGTATTCTTGTCAATAAAGACTCCCGGATCGTGGTGCAAGGCTTTACCGGTAAGGAAGGTAGCTTTCACGCGAGCCAGATGATCGAGTATGGTACCAACGTAGTCGGCGGTATCACCCCCGGCAAAGGCGGCGAAAAGCATTTGGACCGTCCGGTGTTCAACACCATGCAGGACGCGGTCGATGCGACCCAAGCCAATGTCTCCATCATCTTTGTTCCTCCAAGATTTGCCGCTGACGCGATCATGGAAGCTGCAGATGCCGGCGTCGAATTGATCATCACGATCACCGAAGGCATCCCGACACGCGACATGATCTATGTCAAAAAGTACATCGATGATCGTGGTGTGCGCATGATCGGCCCTAACTGCCCCGGTGTCATCACACCCGGCGAATGCAAAGTCGGCATCATGCCCGGCTTCATTCACCGTCCTGGCACGATCGGTATCATCAGCCGTTCAGGTACATTGACCTATGAGGCAGTGGACCAAGTCACGAAGCAAGGCCTCGGCCAAAGCACCTGCGTCGGCATCGGCGGGGACCCGATCATCGGTTCGCCCCACATCGACATCATCAAGCTGTTCATGGCCGATCCCGGCACGGAAGGCATCATCATGATCGGCGAAATCGGTGGCACCAACGAGGAACTTGCTGCCGAATGGATCAAGCACAACGCCACAAAGCCTGTGGTTGGCTTCATCGCCGGCCAAACAGCGCCTCCCGGACGTCGCATGGGCCACGCCGGCGCGATCATCAGCGGTGGCAAAGGCACAGCGAAGGCGAAAATGGAAGCCATGCAAGATGCAGGCATCCACGTCGTCGAGTCACCTGCCAACATCGGCGTGACGATGGCCAATGCCCTCGCAGAATGGAAAAAGAAAGCTGTCGTCTGAGCAGCAAGTCTTGAAGCATAAAAAAACGGCGATCTGGAAACGGGGCGCCGTTTTTTGTTCCAAGGTTCGAAAGGTGAAGAAATCATCGAATCGTATTCGACCCGCGATCCGGGAATCACGCGACCAAGAAAATCATCCGCAGCTTCTAAAACGCCTCCCCAAAAGCCACATAAAACCCGGTCGTGCCATTGCCCACGGCAAAGTCTAGCCGCAGGTTCACATTGTCTTTTTTGTCCATGAGGAAGCGGAGGCCGCCGCCGGTGGTGAATTTGAAGACTTCCATTTGGTACGGGCGGTTCCAATTCCAGACCTCGCCGGCACCTACAAAAGCGGTTAATCCAAATCGCCAGAAAAGGGGCATGCGGTATTCGGCTTGGAGGGCGAGCAGGTTTTGGTCGCGGTATCGGCCTTGGTAATAGCCGCGCATTTCGCGGTCGCTGCCGACCAATCCGAGGAGCCGCAAGGGCGGCGTTCCGGTTTGGAGCAGCGTATAGCACTGAACTGCAAGTACATGGCGCGGGAAGGGGCGCAGATACTTGCGCAGATCCACCTCCGTGCGCGTGAAGCCGAATTCGCTGCCGACAAACCTGCCAAACCCCAACGAACTCAGCGACAGGTAGATACCTTTTTTGGGATTCAGCGGATTGTCGCGTGTATCCAAGGAAAATGCGGGTCCGATACCCATCGAAAAGCCGCCATCATAGCCCGGAGGTTGTAGGGTTTCGATCGATCCTCCCGAATCCGGCACGACTTTGAAGACATTTTGCATTTTCAGGCGCATGCCCAGGTACATATTGTTGCGCACACTTCGAAGCCCGCGCGCCTCCACCTCAAGGCGCGTCATGTCCACGCGCTCGACAGCTGACTTGGGCATCGCCGCCCCGATTCCCCAGTAATTCTCCGGAAACTTGCGAAAACCCACCAATCCATCGAATGCCAGCTTGTTTTTGCGGGTAAACAGGTTCCATCCGATCTCCGTGATCAGTTGCTTGTTGAGCGTATAACTCACCTCCGCCTTGGCACTCGACAACCTTGTGAGCGAATCATCCTGCCAGAATCGGAGCGTAAACAAGGCCACCGCCCCAAAATACAGCCGCGTTTCGGGGGCGAATCCAATCGTCGGTACGGGCAGCACTCCGATTTTGCGCACTTTTTTTGCAGGCACCGCAAGCGAGTCCGTCTGTGCGGCCGCAGACATGGACAACAAGGATCAGCAGAAGGAAAAGAAAAGCGATTCTTCGAATCATACAGCAAGATAACACGCTTGCCGCAGCAAAACCACGGCAAGCGTTTCATCATTCGAATTTACATCTGCTCATAATTGACCTTGAACTTTGGGCCGGCATTCAAACCGTCGTTCAAGCCCGTTGGCGTTTGCATCAGCTCGACGGCCTGCAATCCCATGCTATACATGGCGCCGATGGCGGCTCGAGGTATATTCGCTGTCTTCTGCGGGGGATGAGTGCGCATGATGTTACTTCGCCCCGCGCTTGAATCACTTGGTTTGTAGGCGCTCATGTTCAAACACCTTCGGCTATGAAGTATTGATTATTAGTTGAAAATGTTAAAGGTAATGTAATCGCCAAGTCTTTTGGCTCGATCTTCAGGCGATGGTGCAGTTTTGATTCACTGTATCGACGTGCGAATAATGCCCATAACTGCTTGCCCATCCTAGGCAATAGTCGATCCTTAGTGCATCTGGAAATAAAGGATTCGCTTTGTCATCAAACTTGGTGCTCATATATTCACAAACATAATGCTCTTCAAAAGGGGCGCCTTCGCAGAAATCGCCATTGTCATCCTCCATTTCTGCAAATCGAAAGCGATCTTTGTTAAAGATGTCGCCTTTAATGATGAAGCAGTCATTCCAATGGGCCACGGTCTGCGAGGCTCCAACGAATTGGCCGGATAGTAGGCTTGCAAACGCGTATAAACGGTATCAAAAAGCGCCCAAACAAAATTACTATCGGGGAAAATTTGGGATGGTTGGTGTCCAACAAATGGGGATCCAAAATCGGATCTTCAAAGAACAGTTTAGCTATTGTTAGGTTCAGCCCAAGCTGCCCTTCCGGAAATTCATAGGGTGGGTACTTGAGAACTCATATACAATTGCTAAGTGAGGAATGGAATCATTTGTTTCTTTGCGGGACATAGATCTCATATTTATATTGATTGCTGAAGTTGGCGTATCCACCATACCTGCTGGTATAATTCTTTAAAGTGTCGGCAGCCTCAAATGCTGTTTGATTAAAGGCCTTGGCGATGTGTCCAAGCACACAAATCGATGCGCCTGCTTCCGAGGCTGTCCTCAAAAGCTTGTACCTCTTTTGTCGACCGACATGAAACGCATAGTGGGATTTTGAGTTCTGAAAGGCTTTGAAACGTTGCGTACTTTCCAACGTTTCGATTTTGGGAGTCTGCTTGCATGCAAAAAACATGCTGGTAATCGCTGCCATTATCGGCCAAAGGATGGTGTTGAATGCTTTCCAAATGATAGTCAAGCCTGCAAATGGCCTCTCGGTCATCTTTTAGCTCCCCATTTGATTATGTTTCCAAGAAATGCTTCGAATCATACCCCAAGATAACACGCTTGCCGCAGCAAAACCACGGCAAAGCGTTTCTCATCGAATTTACATCTGCTCATAATTGACCTTGAACTTTGGACCGGCATTCAAACCGTCGTTCAAACCCGTTGGCGTTTGCATCAGCTCGACGGCCTGCAATCCCATGCTGTACATGGCGCCGATCGAGGCCCGCAGATTGCCTGGATTGCCATTGAAGGTCTCGTGGAGCGACAACAGCAAGGCCTGATAGCTCTCCGCAAACATCTGCGAAAGCAAAGCCGCGCGAGAACCTTCGGGATAAGCCACCAAACTTGGGTTGTCGATCATCGGGTACACGCCTGCCGGATCGAAGGGGATCTGCGGACCTGTATAAGCCCAGCCGCCAGTCGGCGTTTGGATCAGTTGCCGGCCCTCCACGATCTCCGAATACTTATAATAGTGTGCCAATTCGCCGTCGCCATCCATCGGGTCCTTGGCATCCGTTCCTTCGCCTTGATCCTTGATTTCATCGATCGCGTTGAGGGCATCCTGAAGGCTGTTGATGACATACAGCTTGCCGAGGCCACTCCATTCGCTCACCTGCTTGTCGGCATTCCCGAATGTAATTTGGCCGGAATCGCTCAAATTGGTCAGCGCAGCCTTGATTTGATCGTAAAACCAGCCAATGGTGTATTCGGCATATTCCATGTTGGGGCTGTTGCTCAGGCATTGGCCCGCATTTTGGCATCGAGGTTTGGGGTCCATGCGACGCATCCGTTGCAGGATCAACTCCTCCGGCATTTCAATTTGCATGAAACAATCCCGAATCTGCTCGATCGAACACCGTTTGAGGTTCACCGTGAGGCCATTGCGCAATCCACCGGGCAATCCTCCAGGATAGGTCGGAATGAATCCGGGTTGCCCGATCGACGGACTGCCGCCAATCGAGATCAAGATGTTGCAGGCCAATGACATATGCAGCATTTCCTCGATCACGACCCCGCGAATCAGGCTCGCAACTTCCTCGTTGTGGCCGGGCATGATGCTGTACATGGCCGTGAGATAAGGCGGTATTGTCGAATGCTCCAATTCGATGGCCGTTTGCAGGGCTTGCATCAATTGGGGTACCGAATCCAGATTCACATACGCCGGATTGTCCAGCCATCTAAGCAACATTTCGCGTTTGGGCTTGCTCAGGTCGCGCGTGACGGGCATGTAATTCGGATCGGATTCGGGGTGCTGAAGACATTCTTGAGAATGCTCCGGTGTTTCATCACGAGCCGTATTCCCCAAGTCCACAATCCGTTTCATGACCGGATAGAGGTCGGCATATTGCTGGAAAATGGGCTGGACATCTTCGATCCAGGTGGGTTGATCCGGAATCGCATAGCCGCTGAAAACCAGCAGATTCAGGATTTGGCTGGGATTGCCGATCGCACCGACCACTGGCGGCACCGGCCCCAATTGATAGGCCACGCCATAAACCTGTCCGTCGATGTACCCGCGCGGATTTCCAGGATCGGTTGCTTGGATCGAAATGGTGGCGAGGCCGTTGGAGAGCGTCTTGACTTGAAATCCACCTTTGGGGTTGGTCACTGCGCCCGGGAACGTGATTGCAGACGTCGGAATGCCTGCGGGCGGCCCTGCAAGCGGCCCTTGCGTTTGCTGACCGACCATGTTGGAACTGTCCATTTGGAAGGAAATTGTTGCGCTGGGCATCGGTTTTCCAAATTTGGTCGCGTAGAGCGTGGCAATGTTGGTTTCCGTCGGATTAAAGCGGAATACAAACTGGTCAGCGCGCACATATTGCCCGTTGGCCGATTCGGAAGCGAATACCGTATTGCCGCCGCTACCCGGCTGCACCAAACTGAGCGGATGGTTCCCGACCAGGGTTTTGTTGGCCGGGGTCAATGGAAAACTGACGATGCCCGCTGTTCGGCCATACCAATCGTTTCCAGCATAGGGGACGGTCCCGAGGAAAACGGTGTTTCCTGCACTGTCTTCGGTCGCAAGCATCAGATTTCCAAAGGATTGCAAATGTCCGCCCGCACTTGTCGTGGGAAGGCTATTGCCGAGATCCAAGTGAAGAAAATTGTTCTGCACCGTCGCATAAGCCGTATTCAATCCGGGCGTTGTCCCCGGGGCGGCCAAAATCGTCCGTCCAGAGATAAATTGCCTTGGTTCAGCGGCTTGTTGCGCCCCAATAGCGCCCGTCACACGTCCAAAAGTGAAATCCACCTGCGTATTGTCATCCACGTAGCCATCGACATTGAACTTGATGCTCAATTCGTTGCCTGTTCCTGTTGCTGTCTGCAATTCCTGCAAATAGCGCGAACTTGGCGCGCCGGTGATTCCCTTTTTGAGCTGGATCACGCTTTGGTAATAGGCTCCAAAAAACGAATCCGGCGAGCCTTTGGGATAGCGGACCCAGATGTCTCCGAAGGAGGCCACGGCATAGTCCCCGCCAAATCCGATTTCCGAATTTTTCGCGCCGAGATAGACCTGAAAGCCCCAAATCGCGGAAACCATCTGCTGCTCGGGGTCCAAATCCACCAATTTGCCTTCGACGCGGTCCACCACACTGTTGATAGGCATTCCGACGACGGGATCCAGGTTTGGATCGTCGCAAACCGAACCGTCGAGGTATTCGACTTGCGTCACGAACAATCTTGAAGCGCCATGCGCCGGTACCTTTGGATTCCACCACCCATTGCTCGCCCCTTGCCCAAATTCGTCGTAGTTGGGTTGGAAGCGCGCTGTATTGAAGTGCTCCGGATCATTGTTGACCGTGGAGGGATCTGCCTGGAATTTTCCCGAGAAGATCAGTCTTGGAAACTGCAAATAACTCATTGCTTTAAACTATTGAAGTTGGAATAATTGGTAAATCAATCAATTGGAAACGGAGGAGGTTCTGCGCTTCGAATGCAAAATCAGCCTCCCAATGGCCCAAACAGTGGTTGCCAGCAGCATTACGGCGAGAAATGCATAGAGGCCGCTGTTCAGATCGACGGCATAAGCGCCTGCGATGGCATAGAGGACGGCTGCAGGGATCAGGCCGAGGATGGTGCCCGGAATCAACTGTTTGCGGGGCATTCCTGGAAATGCCGGCAATGATGCTGATCGCTTCGGCGAGGATCGGAATCGGGCGTGAAACAATCAATGCGATCAAACCATGCTTCTGGAAAAAGGTACGTGCGCGGTCCAGGGCCATTTCGCCCATCCAGCGTTTGCCCGCCGCCTCGCCCTTCGTACCAATCCAATGGCCCGTCAAGGTGGCACCCAATCCGCCAAGAATGGAAAGCAGGCTACCTAGAAATACCCCAAAAAGGACGCCATTCACGAACATGATAATGCTCGAAGGTACCGGCGCTACGACATCGGCCACGAGCAAGCCGATTCCTGCCAAGGCGGCCACCCATTTTTCCTGTGCCATCCAGAAATCAGGGCTTTCCTCCAAAAACGGTAAATGCAGGGCCTGGACCACGAAAAAAAGCAGCAGCATCGCGCCCAGCAATACAAGCGTGAACACCCAAAAGCGTCTCATAGTTGATTTTCAAAGTTGGAGCAACCCGCAAAGTGGACCTTGCGATGCTAATTCAAGTATAATTGATTGCTATGAACAATCCAAATGATGATAGTTCGGTCATGCTCCACTATTTCGAAGGGACCAGATTGCTAGTGGTATGCTGGTTCAAAATAAAGGATATAACAGCCCGTGCCGCCTTCCAGTAGGGGAGACATTTCGAAGGGGGAAAAAGGAGCACATCCATCCAGATTCGCTATGGCTAATGATTTTAAGATGCTCGTGCGGGACACCATCTCGTCCCAATAGGTAAATTAACAAAGCCGTTTCCATCGTTTTCTCTATCGGTGCGCGATGATTCGTTGGCCAATGCTCGTTGGTCCCGGAATAGAAAAAGGGGTAGCAAACGAAATTACCTTCTCGTAAGATTTCCAAAACAGGTGCCAATTCCGTCAGGTCGCCGTTAGTTGTGTCAATCGACATGCTATCGGCGGTGAGATGGATTCCACATATCCGTTTAGCAAAGCCATTCGTGGGTGTCCATGTCGAGTAGAATTCTGTATCGGTTCTTGCCCGAAGGGTAATTGTGAAAGAGAGGAGTAAGCCAAGCGTCAAAATAGCGTTTCGAGTAAAATTCATAAGGCTGAAAAACGTTTCCTAAAAGGTCGTGAAATTTGGTGAAAAATGAAAACGCGGATTCAGGATACAGCGCTTAGTCGAATCTCCTTGCAACAGTTGAAGTGTGGGCCTTTTTTGTTCCCAAGTAGGTTTCAAATATATTTTTTGCCTTTTCGAGCATCAGACGACCTCTTGGAGTGGGCAAGAAAAAAATCAAGCAAGACCTTGTGCTTTTAGACCGAACGGTCTTAACTTTGCAATCATGGAAGCGAAAGCCGACCGCACGCGGCGGATCATCATCGAGAAGGCGAGCAGTCTGTTTAACCGAAAAGGTTATCACGGCACTTCCATGAGTGACATTCTCAAAGCAACAGGATTGGCCAAGGGAGGCGTTTACGGGCACTTTTCCGGGAAAGAAGAGATTGCCGCAGAGGCCTTTGAGCACGCCTTCTACAAGGTCATGGACGAATTGGCGATCCGGATCAAAAGCAGCGAAACGGCATTGGGGAAACTCGAAGCCATTCTTGATTTCTATGCACTTTTCCTTTCCGCCCCGCCCGTGGACGGCGGCTGTCCGATTCTGAATCAGTCCGGCTACGCCTTGGACGATGTGCCCGCGATGGCCAAACTCGTTTCCCGCGCGACGCGTACGATGCTCGATGCACTCGTCCGTATCCTCGAGAAAGGCCAAAAATATGGCCAAATCAAAGCAGAAATAGAGGCTGAGGCCTACGCAGAAATTATTTACAGCAGGATTGAAGGTGCCTTGGCACTTGCAAAGGCGACGCGTGACGAGGTGCGGCTGCACCGGTTGCTCGAAGCTTTGCGGCAAGACATGCGCCGAGACCTGACCGCATAAAATTTTTACAAAAATAGACCGATCGGTCTAAATAATAGAAAAGGAGAAAAATATGTTATACGGAACGATGCAACTTCCAAAAGTCCTCCAAAGTGAGGCCATTGTTCGGTTTCAGGATTGCGATCCCTTCAACCACCTGAACAATGCCCGTTACATCGACTACTTCCTCAATGCCCGCGAGGATCAGTTGCTCAAGCATTACGGGCTTGATATCTACGGCCATGCCATGACGACGGGCGCCGGTTGGGTCGTGGGCCGCAATCAGATCGCCTATTTCAAGCCCGCCAAGCTCATGGAGCAGGTGGTCATCGAAACGCAGCTGATTCGTTTTGGCAGCAGGGACATTACCGTAGAGATGCGGATGCTGGACGCAGAAAAAACGCAGATCAAGGCCTTTATGTGGGCAAATTTCATCCACTTCCGTGTTGCGTCAGGCAAATCTGAGGTGCATTCGGAGCAGCTGATGAATATGTTTGGCGAAGTGCATGCTCCGATGGAGGCAGCAACATTCGATGAACGGTTTATGCAGTTGGTCGGCGGGAGCTCGAAGGCTTCGCGGGGCTGATTTGCGATCCCAAAGAAAAAATTCCCCGCAGCGTGGGCTTTACCTACGCTTGCGGGGATTTTTGCCGACTGTTGACTGATGTATTTTAGTCCGAGGCTTACAGGGAAAACTCGGATGAACTGGGTAAGAAGGGAACTGGAGTTTCAGTTTGAGTTCGAGGCGGAAGTTCGATGTGATTGTTCTCGGCGCCCGAACAAGTTGGTGCTCAATTGGGGTGATTTTTGAGTCGTCTTTTTTGTGAACGGCTTCACTTTCAATCTTGATTTTCCCTTCATTTTCAATGATCGTGAACGAGTTCTCTCTCATTCTCAATACTTAAAAATACGTTGGGCCTTTGACATCTCGTGTCAAGGAATTCGAAGTAATTTTTATTTTTATTGCGCTGATTGTAAGGAAAGTATCTCATAAAAAAACAAGGCCCGCCGTTGCCAGCGAGCCTTGCTCAATCAATCGTTTCAGAGAGTAATTTACTGTACAATCAGCTTGCCGGATCCGACGACGCCGGATGCGCTTTCCAAGTTGAAGAGGTAGATGCCAGCAGGCAAACCACTTGCGTTCAATTCGTGTTGTTCGCCGGTGATGCCTTTGTCTTGCAGCAAAATTTTGCCGGTGATGTCGCGGACCGTGAGCGTGTGTTTTTCGCCGCTCAGGTTGTCAAAGCGAATCATCGTGCTGCCGTTGAAGGGATTCGGAGCCACACCCAAATGGATGTTGTTGCGTCCAGGCTGCACTGCGACCAAGGTCGCCAAGGTATTCAGCGTCGTATTGGTCACGACGGCCGAATTGAAATCAAAGTAGATATGCGCCGTGTTGGTCAATTCCGTTCCCAAAGGCAGGGTGCTTTTTGGCGTGATGCGGTAGATGACGTGGCCATGGCTGCCCGGCTCATTGGTGTTGGAATCAGGCAACATGATGTTCCGGAATTCGAAGGCCAATTTGCCAAAATCGTTGTGCCAGGTGAAAGGATGGCTTCCGCCGATCACTTCCAAGGTGCTTTGGTCAAAATCGACATCCAAAGTATCGCGCAAAATCACGTCTGTCGCATAGAAGTTTCCGGTATTTTGGAAGCGAATTTTGTAGGTGAGTTGGGTGCCCGGTGCAATGTCTCCCGAGTTTCCGACACCGGCAGGGGTTGCAGCCTTGTCATTTGGATCGTAGGAGGAAAGTACCGTCATATCAGCACCATCGACGTTATCTCCAGGGGCAACGTCGCCAGCAATCGGATTGATGGTCGCTTGAAATGCTAAAGTTGAGCCGACAACAGTATTGACAGGAATGGTCAAATCGCAAACGACTGCACTTTGGTCACCCGGCATGAGGTTCCCAACATTCCAGGAAATTGTATTTCCAGATTGCGTTCCGTTACCGGATGCCCATGTGAAAATCAGGCTGGGGTCGTAGGTGAAGGTGATTGAGCCACTCAGATAAGTCGTGCCTAAATTTGCGTAATGTATAGAATATGAGCGTGTAAAGCCTGGAACAGGAGGGATGGCAACTAGGCTCACACGAAGGTCATTCATGTTGGCGATGGCGTCGATTCCGAAATTATTGCCGCTATGATAGGCTCCTGTGCCGCCTGAAACCACGGTATGGGTAATCCCTGAAGGTTCCGTGACCTGATGGTAAATCGGTGGAACACAACTAAAAGTGTAGCTTCCTGCAGGCAGGTTCACAGCCCAATTTCCATTGGCGTCAGAAGTCAGGAAGTGGTTACCGGGTTGGATATTCAACGTACTGTTTGGCCAAATGGGTTCGCCAATGTCTTGCGTACCATTGCCATTTGTGTCATGATAGGTCACGCCACTGATCAGGTCGTGGTTGGGGCAAAACGAATCCACCACAATCGAGATGAAGGATGAGTCCCAATCCCAGGTCAGAGAATCCCAAGCGCGAAACGTTGCAAGGTAAGTTCCTGGGCTTGAATAGGTATGCGAAATAGGTTGGCCGGTATAGGTTTGGCCCATACCACCATCACCAAAGTCCCACCATTGCATCGTTTGGGTAAATGTCCCGGTGGTGTCCACGGCATAAAACATTACAGGCGAACCAATACAGGGTGTAAAGGGCAAATAGGAAATTGCATGGCTGTGCATGAATTGCCCTTGAAGATGCGGGGCAAAAAATAGGAACAAGAGCAAGTACGAAAGCAATCCTGATTTTTTCATAAAACTCATTTTTAAGTGCCAATCAATCAGTCGATTGGGACAACAGGATAAAGTTCTTCGGATTACATTCCTTTTGCAAGGTTAATGGTTGCCTTAGTTACGTATCCAAATCTTTATGGTGTATGTATGTGATTGTAAATTAATGTATTGATTCGAATAGGATTTTGCTTTTTAACCGTGTGCCAATCCTCTCCAGAATTCTCGTGATGGAACAGGAATGGCATTCTTGAAGCATTTTCGAAATGCAATACGATGATTAGTATGGGATTCCGAATGAGGCAAATTCCGCGGCTTGATGGGAGCAACAAAAAAACAAGGCCCGCCGTTGCCGGCGAGCCTTGCTCAATCAATCGTTTCAGACCAAGAATTACTGTACAATCAGCTTGCCGGATCCGACGACGCCGGATGCGCTTTCCAAGTTGAAGAGGTAGATGCCAGCAGGCAAACCACTTGCGTTCAATTCGTGTTGTTCGCCGGTGATGCCCTTGTCTTGCAGCAAAATTTTGCCGGTGATGTCGCGGACCGTGAGCGTGTGCTTTTCGCCGCTCAAGTTGTCAAAGCGAATCATCGTGCTGCCGTTGAAGGGATTTGGAGCCACACCCAAGTGGATGCTGTTGCGTCCAGGCTGCACTGCAACCAAAGTGGCAAGCGTATTCAGCGTCGTATTGGTCACGATGGCCGAATTGAAGTCAAAGTAGATATGCGCCGTGTTGGTCAATTCCGTTCCCAAAGGCAGGGTGCTTTTTGGCGTGATGCGGTAGATGACGTGGCCGTGGCTACCCGGCTCATTGGTGTTGGAATCAGGCAACATGATGTTGCGGAATTCGAAGGCCAATTTGCCAAAATCGTTGTGCCAGGTGAAGGGGTGACTGCCGCCGATGACTTCCAAGGTGCTTTGGTCAAAATCGACATCCAAGGTATCGCGCAAAATCACGTCGGTCGCATAGAAGTTTCCGGTATTTTGGAAGCGAATCTTATAGGTCAAGCGGGTACCCGGTGCAATGTCTCCCGAGTTTCCGACACCGGCAGGGGTTGCAGCCTTGTCATTGGGATCGTAGGAGGAAAGTACCGTCATATCAGCACCATCGACGTTATCTCCAGGGGCAACGTCGCCAGCAATCGGATTGATGGTGGCTTGGAATGGCAGTGCAGTACCCACGACCGTATTGACGGGAATCGTCAATTGGCAGGTTACCGATCCAGAAGTTCCAGGCAAAAGGTTGCCGAGGCTCCAAGAAACGGTATTTCCAGCATGCGTTCCATTGTTAGATGCGCCCACATAGATCAGGCTTGCATCGTGGTCAAACGTCAAAGTTGCGTTGAGTACGGTCGTCCCCACGTTTTCATAGTGAAGGTAGTAGGTGCGGGTAAATCCAGGTACCGGAGGAATGGAGTAGAAGCTCACACGAAGGTCATTCATGTTGGCAATTGGGCTGATTCCGAAGTCATTGCCGCTGTGAATTGCACCCGTACCACCGGAAGCGATCGTATAAGATTGTCCCGAAGGTTCAGTGATTTGATGGTAGGTCGGCGGAACACACGTAAATGTGTAGCTTCCCGTGGGCAGATTCACAGCCCAGTTGCCATTCGCATCGGAAGTCATAAAGAAGTTTCCAGGCTGGATATTGATGATCCGGTTGGGCCAATCAAGCTCTCCAATGTCTTGGTTGCCATTGCCGTTGGCGTCATTGTAGGTCGTACCACTGAAGTAGTCGTGGTTGGCACAGAATGAGTCGACGGTGATGTTAAAGAATAACGAATCAGAAAATCCAGAGATCGAGTCCCAAGAATAGAAGTTCACCGTGTACGTGCCTGGGCTGCTGTAAACATGGGAAATGTTGGGTTGCTGTGAGGTGCTGCTTCCGTTGCCGCCGTCACCAAAGCTCCACCACATCCAGGATTGCGTGTAGTTGCCACTCGTGTCAGTTGCATAGAACATGACAGGGGCGCCGACGCAAGGGGTGAAGGGTAGATAGGAGATGACGTGTGTAGGCATCATTTGAGCCTGGCCTAACACGGGAAAAAGAAAGCAAGCGAGCAAGAGTGGAAATAAAAATAACTTTTTCATAAGCCTTACCATTTAGTCTCAACCATAATTTTGATTGTGATAACGATACAAAGATTCGCCACCTGCATTCTCTTTACAAGTCTGTTTGACGGGAATGTTACGTATCCAAATTAATTTTATTGACTTAAATTGTTATTTGTCAATAGATAATCCTGTCTGTACGTGCCATAGATCTGCATAAATTCCACCCTGCAAAATCAGTGCATCATGCGTTCCATGTTCGGCAACACGGCCCTTGTCGATGACCAAAATGCGGTTGGCTTGCCGAATTGTACTCAAGCGATGCGCTACGACGATCGCAGTCCGACCTTGGGCATATTTTTCGAGATTCTCCTGAATTGCCCGTTCGGTTTCGGTATCCACCGAACTCGTAGCCTCGTCCAGAATCAAAACGGGGGCATTTTTCAGGATCGCACGGGCAATGCTCAAGCGCTGCCGCTGCCCGCCGGAGAGTTTGATGCCGCGTTCGCCGACGATACTTTGGTAGCCTTCGGGCAGGCTCATGACAAAGTCATGCAACTGCGCTGCCTTGGCAGCTTCCTCGATTTCCGATTCGCTTGCGCCTTGCTGACCATAGGCGATGTTGTCGGCAATCGTACCATGAAACAGGTAGACATCCTGACTCACCAAGGCGATGTTTCGCCGCAGATCCTTCAGTTTCAGATCACGCAAATCTTCCCCATCCAGCTCGATTTTTCCGTCCTTCACGTCGTAAAAACGCAGCAAAAGCTTGATCAAGGTTGATTTTCCCGAACCGGTCGTTCCTGCAATTCCGATCGTTTCCCCGGCAGCCACTTCAAAGTCAAGGCCTTGCAGGACTGGAACCTCGTTGCCGTAATCAAAGGACACATTTTCAAATCGAATATTTCCGTTTGCACGGCCGATCGCCTTCGCACCGGCACGGTCCACAATCGTGGCTTCCACATCCAGCAAGCCAAAAATCCGTTTGGCGCTCGCCTTGGCGCGCTCATAGCTGTCCAAGGTCGCGCCCAAGCGCGTGATCGGCCATAGCAGCCGCTGAATCATCATCGAAAACAAAACCAATTCGCCGACGGTGATCATGCCGTTGTCTTTCAGGACCCAGTAGCTGCCCAGCAGCAATGTGCCCCCAAATCCGACGGCTACGAGCATGCGAATCAGCGGAACATACACGGCGCTGAGTTTGATCGCCGAAAAATTCGCTTCACGATAAGCCTCCGAATTGGCTGCAACCCGTTCGCGCTCATAGTCTTCTGCGGAAAAGCTTTTGATGACGGCGATGCCGCTCAGGTTGTTTTCCATCCGGCTACCCAGCAATCCGGCTTCGTCACGCATCTTTGCATACCGCGGGCCAACCAGCTTTTGGTAACGGCGGCTTCCCCATAAAATGAATGGAATCGGCACCATTCCAATCAATGCCAATTGCCAGCTCGTCGTGAACAAAATGATCCCTGAAAAGATGAACAGCACGACCAATTGCAGGATTTCGTTGAAGCCGGTGTTGAGGAAACGCTCCAATTGATTGACGTCATCGCTGAGAATCGCCAACGTGTCGCCCATGCGGTGCTTTTCGAAGTAGGCCATTTCGCGGTGTTGCAGGTGGTCGTAGGTGTGTACGCGCAGGTCGTGTTGCACGCGTTGCGCGAGGCGTTTGAAGCCAAAATCCAAGTAGCCATTCGAAGAAACTCTCCACCCCGAAAATCAGGACCGTTAGCACTGAAAGGAAAATCGCCAAGGACCAGGCATCGTCGGTGCGGGCAAGCCAACGCATCCACGCAGGCGCTTCCCCACGTACCGCGTCGATGACCCAGCCCACCAACAACGGCGGCATCAGGTCAAAAACCTTGTTGGTCACGCTCGCGGCAGAAGCCAGTAAAAATTGACTGCGGTAGGGTTGGAGGAATTGAAACAGCCGCCGCATGGGGCGGTCATTCGGATGGGGAATCGCCATGCCCGAAAATTAGGCATTCTGACGGCGAAAAGGAGACTAAATGCAATTATTCCAGCACAATCGTTTTCACATCGCCTTCGATCCGCTCGTCGTCCTTGATCACTGTTTCGGTGTATTCGAGGGTATGGTTGTCTTTGAACCGCGGTGCCTCGACGACCCAATTGCTCGCGGCCATGTACATTAGTTTCGCGTCGAACTTGTCCTTTTTGGCCATCGAATTGCCTTCCAGGGTCAAGACGAAAATCCTTGTAGCCGAAGGGTATTGGGTAGGATTCAAGGCTGTGAAGGCGACTTTTTTCTTGTCCGGCGACCAAGAAAGGCTGCTGATCGCTTCGGTATCCTCCAAGAAGGTCATGTAGACATTCTCCTGCTTCGTGATCGGATCGTATGTACCGACACCGCTGAGTCCGGCATACAGCAAAGTTTTGCGGTCGGGCATCAGATGTAGCGAAACGGGGTAATTCACCTTGTTTTCCATGCCTTTGGCGAGTGGGAGGGGAATGCCATTCGCGTCCAACAGCTGATATTCCGTGCCGCCACTCGCCATCAGGTATTCCTTTTTGAGCACGATGAATTGGTCGGTATGGTAATGGATCGACTTGGCGTATTCCATCTCGGAAGCCTTGAACTCATTCCAATTCATCAACATGAAATTCTTGAAAATCGGCGCGTATTTCGCCACGGACGGATCGACATTTTCTCGATTTCGGCATTGTTTTCTGGGAAAATTTACCCCGGATGGCAAGTTTTGCGCCGTTGTGCAATAGCATCAATTTGGTCGTGAAGGGATCATTGCCGTCACAGACATTCTGGTACATAAAACAAACTTCCAAAATGCCATCCCGGTCCAAATCTATGAGCTGCAGGCTGTTCCGACGAATGTTATTTCGCAAAGCGCCCCGCTGAAATCCTGAATGTCCCATACCAACGAACATTTGCCGTCCACCACGCGGTATTGGTACACATAAATGTCGCGTTTCGATTCCTTTTCATTGGCGTCGTAGCTGAGAAACACGGTATTCTCGCCGGACTCATCCTTCCAAACCAGGCCATCCTTGAAGGTGCCTTTGTAGGTCATGCGCTTGTCGAGGATATTTTCGCGCACATGCGGAAGGAAATACCCTTCGCTCATGGAAAAATAATCCTGTGCCCAGACGCCTAGGAAACAACCGAAAACGGCAAACAAACCGATCGCGAAGACTTTCGCGTTGAACGACAAAACGTTGATTCTGCTCATTTTTCGACCTTCAATTCAGTTTTTTTCTCTTCATCACCTATTTTCACATAGACCCAATAGGTGCCTGGACCCAGGTAAATTTCCTTGCCCTTTTCCTTGCGAAGCAAATTCCATTCCAATTCGTTGTACCCGGGTTTGGCGTGAATGACCCAGGTATGAATGATCTTTTCCTTCGCATCCATGACAATGCATTCACCTAAGTCGCCAACATTTGGGCCCAGAACCATGTATTTAAGTAGCATTTTGGGTTGCCGTGCCTCGGTGAATGGATTGGGCGCCTTGCCCCAATTGTCACGCCATTTGATTTTGTTCGGGGCGAAGACCATCAATTGCTCCGTCGCATCACGTTTGGCAGCCGCCCGCAACTCTTTCAATTCGACAATGTAGATGCTGCGGCCATGGGTTGCGACCACCAATTCCGGTTCGCGGGGATGCACGACCATGTCATACGTAGCCACATTCGGAATTTTGCCGAATGCCATCCAATTCGCGCCGCCGTCGAGACTTGCGTAGCATCCTTGATCGGTTCCCAAATACAGCAAATCGCGCACTTCGGGGTCTTCGATCAGGACATTCGCATTTTCCTCGGGCAAGTTGCCTTTCAAGGGAAACCAAGTTTTGCCAAGGTCGGTCGTTTTGAAGGCATGGAAGGCAAAGTCGTCGTTGCGGTAGCCGGTCAACGTCACAAAGGCCGTGGCCTTGTCATGCGGAGATGGCGAAATGTAGCTGACCCAGAGGCCTTTGGGAAGGCCAGTAGTGACATTCGACCAGGTCGTGCCGGCATCTGTCGTGACTTGTACATTGCCGTCGTCGGTTCCTGCCCAGAGCAGGCCAAACTTGGCAAGGCGACTCCGCCAAGGCGGTGATCGTCGAAAACGGAACATTGCCCTGCGGCTGCTTGTACGTCGTCAAATCCGGGCTGATCCGCTCAAACGCATTCCCCATGTCCAAACTCCGAAAGACATATTGGGCACCCATGTAGATGATTTCGTGGTTGTGCGGACTGCGAATGAGCGGCGTGCGCCAATTCCAGCGGTATTTGTCCTCGCCAATGTCATGCTTCGGGGTGATTTCTGTCGATTCGCCGCCTTCTTCCAGCCGGTAATAGTTCCCGAATTGAAAGCCGGTGTACACAATTTTCGGATTTTTGATATCCGGCGCGACGCACATGCCGTCCCCACCAAAGATGAATTCCCAATCCTCTTCCTTGCCGGCGACATTCTTCGAACTGCCTTTTTGGACGCCGTTGTCTTGCAATCCGCCATAGACATTGTAGGGCTTTTCCATGTCCACTGCGACCGTATAAAATTGACCGACAGCGACATTGTCGAGGTGGCGCACATTTTCGGCGCGGTCATAACTCGTAGAGGCCGCCATCGTTGCCCAACACGATATGTTCCGGATCGCGGGATCAAGCCAAACGACGTGGTGGTCCGTGAATGTCATCCGCATCGAAGACCGCCTTCCAGGTTTTGCCGCCATCGCGTGTGCGCAGGCAGGGCACGCCGGCAATGTAGGCTTCCTCGGGATTGTCAGGCGCGACTTTCATCATCCCGAAATAGTAGCCGTAGGTATAATAAACGTCCTTGAGCGCCTCGCTATGCGTTCTTGTCCAGGACTTTCCGCCGTCATTGGAACGGTAAAGCTCTGCGCCTTTGACTGCGGTGTTGAACAAGGCGGCGTTGGCGTCGCCAAAGTATTCGGCGACGTCTTTGACGGTGTATTTTCCGGCTTTGAGGTCGTTTTTGATGCCGGCTGCTTTGTATTTTTCGGGGAATCCGCTCTCTTTCAAGAACTTGTCGAGGTTGCTGTCAGCAAGGGCAAGGACATCGGCCTGCGTCATCTTGGCCAATGCGCGGGCGGTAATGCCGCCGATGGTGTCTTCTTTTTGGAGTTTGGGATCGGTGTCTTGGTTGTCGAGCACCGCATACACGATTTTGGGATCCGACGGGGCGAATGCGAGGCCGTAGCGGCCGACTTTTTCGCCGGTGGGAAGGCCCGTATTGCTGGCAAGCCAGGTTTCTCCGCCGTCCTTGGACTCATAAATGCCTGAGCTTGGCCCATCCTCGTCAAATTCCCAAGCCTTGCGGCTGCGTTGCCAAGCTGCGGCGAGCAGGTGATTGGGATCCTAGGTCGATGACAGGTCGATCACCCCGGTTTCGGGGTTGATATAGAGCGTCTTGCGCCAAGTCGCGCCTCCGTCGGTCGTTTTGAAAACGCCACGGTCCTCGTTGGTCGTGTACAGCGCGCCGATGCTCGCGACCCAAGCTGTGTTGATGTCGGTCGGGTGCGTAACCACGCGGCTGATGTGCTGTGTGCCCGTGAGGCCCTTGTGCGCCCAGGTTTTGCCCGCGTCGCTCGAGCGATACACGCCCATGCCCGCGTAGGAGCTGCGGCTGCTGTTGCATTCGCCGGTGCCAACCCAGATGATGTCCGGATTGGCGGTCGAGACGGCGATGTCGCCAATGCCCATTGTGCCCTGTTCGTCAAAAATTGGAGAAAACGACATGCCGTTGTTGGTCGTTTTCCACACCCCGCCGCTCGCATAGGCAACGTAAAGCACTTTGGCATTCCGCGGATCGGCATCAAGGTCGACAATGCGTCCGCCCTGCTGCGTCGGGCCGATGTTCCGTGCCGGATAATTGGCGAGCACGGGCCTTGGCGCAGTGTGGAGCGCGTTTGGGCTGCGGATTCGACGGTAGCGGGCG
>JADKCL010000018.1 GCA_016718825.1 Bacteroidota bacterium
GCACTGTCATTTGAGCGAGGCCAACAGAAAACTATTCTAGGTTGCAATTGCCGGCAGAACTGAAATAATGAAGTTTTCCGGCATGGAAGGTTGATAATCCTGAGCGTGAAGGGAGACGGTAAGCTTAAGTAAAAACGTTGTTAAAAAACTGTTATTATATGTACTTATGTTTGAGTAAGTCGAGATTCTGCCAAGTCCCCATGATTTTTGAAGGGATTGATCGAATGGTAATGGATGTTGCCGGAACAGGGTTGGTTGTCGCGAAAAGCTCGTCTTTGGGTTGGACAGAAAAGTGCTTTCTCAAACAACCCAACCTCGATTAACGGAAATTGAGAAGATTCGCCAGCTATTGAATCTCCTAATCACGCTAAAATGGAAAAGTCGCCTTTGAGTCGCTCTTGCAGCGATTTGTTTCTTTGACCAGACCGGAAATGCCCAAACAATCGTCAGATAAGTACTTTGTAGAGTCGATTTGCATTGGTTGCAGGAGTAAATACAAGCAACAAATCCGTCCTTGTCTTTTAAGATTATCGATCTCCAAACGCTCCAAAAGCGAACCTTTTTCCAGCACGCAAGGTGGGCGGTTAAGACTGCCAACTTATGATTAACACGCAAACGCGGCTTGGCAAGTAATTTCTGGAGTTACGTCCGACTCAGTATGCCTCTGTGGAAGTTTCATCCTGGGCTACGAATGCTGCAGAGCTATAAGATGTTTGATTTTTTCTATGGTTTGATTTTTTATCGGCACGAATTCGGATCGGATTTGATACTAGTTTCTGGGATAACAACCAAGAGCCGTCGCATCAATGGACTTACTGGATCAACCAAATCGTGTTGGTGGTGGCCTATTTGGGATTATCCATCCAGACATCATTGAGGATTGCACATTTTCTGGGAATCTGCATGGTATGCAGCCTACTACCAACAAGTACATTTCCGGCTATAACCAAGGCTCCATGGCTGAAGGTAAAGGCAAGGGGCTTCGCACAGCCTCCGTTCAACACCCTGGGATTTACAAGTGACCTTCTCCTTTCGCTAAGGTCACCGAATTATTCCCTGGCAATCCAACCCCTCAAACAGGGATTCGGATCAGCTACAACAGCATAGTTGTCTTCGGTGACATTGTATTCCAGCAATTGACGTTGGAAAAATCCACACGCAGACGCGCAAGCGTGACGATGTGCTCGTCATGCGATTCGTAGATGCGGTAATCCTGCACCTTTGCGGTCGTTTCATCTGACTCCGGCATCACCCCGATCGTGGCCTCGCCTTTGGAAAGGGACTGGAAACCGCACTGCGCTCCACGATCTGTTCTCCGGCAGTTTGGCAGGGCATTCCCCAGCACACGACGGAACATGATGGTATCTTCCTATGCCCCGCCACCTCCGGACTCAGCGTTTGCCCCTGCGCATCAAAACGCAATGTGGCATCCTCCAGACGCTTTTCAGAATCTCCGGAGGCGAAGTTGACCTTCCCTGAATAAACCCACCTTGGTCGAGCTTGCCGTCGATTTGAAGGTTCGGTGTCGATAGTCGCTTCCACGAAAACATTGGCTGTTCGCCATTTTTGGCAACCATCATAGGATCTTCAGGCGCAAGGGTAGAGACCCAAAGGACCCGGAAGGTCTTGGGAACCTAGTTGGTAAGCATTCAAATCATTCATTGTTTTTGTGCTATCCTGTGGAACCGAGTTTGATGTCGAAGCACCGTTGCATCCGACTGCCAATACCAATCCCATGACAAGCAAAGTACGCCCCCAAAAGTTGCTTCATCGTTCAAAAAAATTGTGCGTGGATTATTTTTCCAGCTTCTTGTAGCGGCAAAGGTGTTGGCCTCCTTGCTTTCACCAGCTTTTGTCGTCGGATGCAGGTGCGGACCCGATTGACTTTTCAGGTGGCAGTATTTTTTGCCGTCCTGTGATTTCCACCAGCGGGTCGTCAAGCCATCGTTGCCCGTTTCCCTGTTGGTGGCTCCCGTCGACTCAGCCGTGCGGAAGTCCCAATCTTGTCCTCAACGACGACTTCGTTGATGATACGGATGTGACCTTCGACGTGCATCGCCAGCCTTCGGCAATGGCAATCTCCAATCTTGGTGAAATCAGTGGACCGCCTTGAGCGAACCGCTGCCGTAGTTGCCGGGTTGCAAGCCATCCTTCTTGTCGATGGTCTGATTGCCGCCCATCAAGAAGTTAAGGGGCCTGCAACCTCAGCCCGAGCAGTCGGTACGCAATCCCGTATTTGCTCAGGAATTCGTGCATGGCGCTCGCATCGTGCTTCACCAAACCTTGCGAAACGGCCTCTTCCAAGATGGTTTGAGATCGGCAGCTGCGCCTTGCCGATCTTGGCCAATGAATTCACCTTACCCTGCGATACCAATCAGCAATCAGTGCGCAACCTTTGGATTGGCGTGCGGCCGCAGCGTTGTCTGCGGTCGACACGGTTGATGTGGTAAGGCGGGGTGACCGATGACCTTTGTCGCCGCTTTTGACCTTGATCTTGCTGAAATCGTTGCAGAATTCGTCGAGCTTGGAGCCGGTCGACCCGCGGTCTGATTTTCCAACCTTGCCGGGAGCATCCTTGGTCGGCGCATCTGAGTGGTTGGCAGGCTTGGGTCTCACCTTTGGCTGTGTAGCGGCCTTCGGCAACTGTTTCCAGCGCCTTCGACAGTTCGTTGCCAAACATGACTGAGTCGCTTAACTCCGCGCGCAAATCCGTCGGAGGTCGTGGCCATATTTCTTCTGGTAGGCTGCCTTGAGCGATTGAATCTTCGTAGCATCCCTTCCCAGAGAACTCAGAACGGCATAAAGCTCTGCTTCATTGGTGCCGAGTCCCGAGCCGCAGCCCGTATTGAACATGGCATCGTAAAGGGCGCTGTGCCATTCCACGTCGAAATTCACCGCCCGCAGCGCAGGTGTTGGGCTTTGTCACCGGCAGTGGTTTCAGGCTTGACGCCGCCACCTTTGACAGCGGCCCGAAAGGAGATTGCTCCGGCTTCCGCAAGCCCCGGCTTTGGATTCTTGGGATCTGGCGTCGAACCACCGGGTTTGCCGCCCGTGATCGATTTTGAATTACCCGTCGGAATGGCGCCAGCATCGGCAGGCCAATGTTTCTTGACCGATGCAATCATCGAAACCAAAGTGTCGCCATAGTTGGAGGCTGTTGCATGCCTGCTGCCGCAACCTTGCGCAAATGCTTCTGGCGTCGTCGTATTGAATGCGCATAGCGCTTGTTGGTGATCAAAACCGAGAATGGTCCGCCAAACCCGGCTTCCACCGTTTCATAGTCACGGAACCAATCCTTGACCTTGTATTTATATTTTCCGCCTTCGACCTTGGCGGTGATGCTGACCTCAGGAAGCGGTGACCCTGTTTGTCGTCCTTGAAATATTCAGTGGTCGTAACCCAACTGCTTTGCTTCTTCCTAACTTGCACCGGCTTGATACCAAAGAGGGCATTGCCGATGGCTTTTTCTCCCCAACCAGATTCAAGTGCGCCTTGACCCAGCGTGAACAATGCTGGAATGCCGTCTTCTGCCTCCAAAGCAGCTGCACTTGCAGCATATTTTGCGACAAATTGCCCTTGTTTGCTCAGCGGCTTTTTGTCAGCCTTTGCGGGTCTTCCTTTTTTTGAATCGGCGAAGCAGCCAATGAAAAGGAAGGAGGAGTTTTTGGCAACGCCTAAACTCGATTCTTTAGATTCGTTCTCGGCGGTTTGATTGGCATTTTCCTTAGCCTGAACAGGATCTTTTCATACTTCTGGTGATTGATTTCAGACATAGATAATTCCCGTTCTGCGCGCACGCAACCCCAGGAGACAATTGGCGTCACCTAATAGAGACGGAAATTCGGCTGAAAACAAGCCTCAAGCGGCCTCCAAGCGGAAAATCAAATGTCCAGAACAACTTTCTCGAATGTAATGGACTCGCCGAGCAAGTCTGCGCCTGTGCGGGTATAGGTCGCTGTCACGTCGGTGAGGCAGGCTTCCAGTTTTCCGCCGGTGGATATGCGTTGTGCAATTTCAGGATGCCGGTGCAGGTAGTCTACTAACTTCGGAGGAACGACTTCGTTTTGGGCTATGATGTCAACGGACGGAGGCAGGATTTCCTTCAGTGCATCCTTGAAAAGCGGGTAATGGGTGCAACCAAGGATGAGACTGTCGATCTTGTCGTCCAACAATGGAGTGAGATAGTCCTGCAGAATGGGTTTTGCGTACTTTATTCCGTCATTTTCGGCCAGCGGAACCAACAATGGTGTTGCCTTTGCAGACAACCTGATTTGCCGGATTGAGTTTGCGCAGTTCTTCTCGTATGTGCCGGATTGGACGGTAAATGCTGTTCCGATCAGGCCGATACGGTGGTGTCCAGTGCCGATGGTGGCTTCGATGGTCGGCACAATCACGCCCAGCGCGCGCCGGTCTGGATAGTTGATCGGCAGATATTCCTGCTGAATGCAGCGAAGCGCATTGCACTTGCCGTGTTAGCAGGCGATGATCACCAGTGGGCAGCCCTTGTCAAAAAGGTAATCCACTGTTGCGTCGTGAATTGCAAAATCGCATTCGCCGAGCGCGGTCCGTACGGAACGTGCAGGTGTCGCCCAAATACAGGAAGTCGTATTGCGGCAGCGCGGCCTGAAGGCTTTGGTCATCACCAAGCCGCCGAGTCCAGAGTCAAATATGCCGATAGGTCCTTGCGCATTCATCGGGGTCAAATATCGCTGCTTTCACATTCTCCCAAAACAAAAGAATGCAAAACGAAACCAAGAGGATTTCACTTTTGCATTCTTGGATGCTGCTAAAAACAAGATTACTCGACGGCAATCCCCAATTTCTTGGCGATGGCGGCTGTGACATTGTCACTTTCCTTGCCGTAGAGGATGCTTGGGATGCCAGCTCCGACCGCTTGGTTCAGGATGTAGGTGTATCCACCTTCCTTCGCAACCGCGTCGATCGCACCTTGCATTTTGTCTTGCACGGGCTTGAGGAGATCCATCCGCGCTTCATCAACCTGTTTTCGGCCTCTGCAACACCTTTTTGGATTTCAGCTTCAACCTTTGCAATTCGGTAGTAGCCAGCTTTTCATTTTCTGGAGAAAGCGGCTTGCCTGACTGTTTGTACTCCATGAACTCGATGAGTTTCTGTTGGTAGTACTTTGTTTTACCTCCAATGCTGAAGAAATCGCCTTCTCCAGTTTGGACAACTCAGTCTCGATAGCCTTGGTTTCTGGCATGTATTGCAAGATCAACTCCACGTTGGTGTAGCCGATCTTGGTAACAGTCTGGGAGTTCCAACCATTGCCACCAAGCCTAACAAGAAAAACAGAATATATTTTTTCATCTCAATGATTCTTAGTGAAAGACTGCATTTGCCATGCAAGTTGCATGAATGACAATGGCAGCTTATTGTTCAGGATACTTGAGACCAAGTTTGCCAAAAAGAGCCTTGGTGATGTCAGCTTCGTCGGGACCGTAGAGAATCGTCGACACACCTGCACTCGTGGTTTGATTGAGGATATAAGTATATCCGCCAGCAATGGCCACGGCATCGATCGCTGTTTGCAACTTGGCAAGCACCGGCTCCAACAATGCTTGGCGTTTGGCCATCATGTCGTATTCAGCATCTTGGGCAAGCTTCTGCACTTCCTCGTCCAAACGAAGGAGTTCTTTCTCAGCAGCTTCTTGCTCTGCAGGTGTCAAAAACGCACCACGTTCCTTTTTGTCCAAGTATTCTTGGTACTTCTGCTTCACATAGTCGTCTTTCACTTTGATTTTTCCACCAAGTTTTTCTTCAAAAACCTGGAGTTCTCTTTCCATTGTCTTGGCTTCAGGCATGCTAGCCAAGACAACTTCAAGGTTGGTGTAGCCGATCTTCACCTGGGCTTGGGCCGAGAAGCTGGTCACAAGTACCGCCACGATGGCCAACAACATCATTTTCAATTTCATCGCGTCAAAATTTGCGTGCAAAGATAATACTTTCTTTTCGGGGCAGACATTGCCCAAATTATCAGTCGGATTACCTACTTCAATTACAGTGCCAATCATTTTTGGATGCCCAGTTTGATCACCACATCGTCGGTACGATCAAAGGCAGGATTGCTGAACAAAATGCCCGAATTGGCAGCTTTGTCCAAGATAATGTCGAGTTTCCGCTCCTGGGCAACCTTCTCTACGGCATCGTAAACCTTGTCTTGGATCGGTTTGATCTTATCGTCCTGTACTTTGTACAATTCGCCGTCATAACCGAACTTTTTTTCTTTGTATTCCTTGGCTTTGCGTTCAGCGGCCATGATATCTTCCTGCCGCTGCTTTTTGATGTCGTCGGTCAGCAAGACCTCTTCGGCTTGATAGTCTTTGTACATCTTCTCAATGCCGGCATACAATTCCTCCAATTCCTTCTGCCATTTCTGACTCAGATTGTCAACCTCTTGCTTGGCAGCCTTTTATTCTCCATTTTGCTGAGGATCAACTCGGTGTCAACATAGCCAAATTTCTGCGCTTGGCTGCTCAGACTGAGTGCCGCTGTGAGGATAAAAAGACCAATAATTCGTTTCATGAATACAGGTTTTTAGAATTCTTGACCAATAAGGAAGGTAAACTGACTTCCGTGCGGCTTGGCTGCGGCAGAATTGATTTTGTCAAACCCGTAGCCCCAGTCCACACCAAGTAACCCGACCATCGGAAGCATCACACGCAAACCTACACCTGCGCTACGCTTCAATTCGAAGGGCTTGAAATTGTTCACGCCCATCCAGGTATTTCCGGCTTCCGCAAATCCGACCACCCAAATCCGAGCAGCCTGATTGAGGGTAATGGGATAACGCAATTCCAATGTGTACTTATTGTAGATGTTGCCACCGGTCGGCTGAGCTCCAGAGGCAGAGCCTTCCGGAAGGGGCCCGATCGAGTTGTCAGGATACCGCGCAAGCCGACATATTCCCAGCCATGAGTTGAATGCGCCAAGTCCGCTGCCGCCCAGCAAAAACGTTCAAACGGCGAGATTCCATACGACGGGTTGTAGTTGCCCAAGCCATACTGCACCTTTGGCTTTACGACCAAATTCTTGAATATCTGGAAATACCAGGTCGAGCTGAATTTCCATTTGTGGTACTCCAAGAATTTGAACTTCTCAGCATCGGGGATGTCTGTGAAGTCGTCGGTGCCCTTGATCGTACTGTAAGGCGGAGTGGCCTCGACCGAAAAGTTGATGGCGGAGCCGCTTCGCGGGAACACAGGCGCATCGATGCTCGTACGGTCGATCGTAAGTCGGGCAGAGATGATGTTGATGAAGGCATCGCCAAAGCTCAAGGAGCCAAACCCTTGGTTGCCATTGCGAATGTCATAGTATTTATAGTTGAGCGAGGCAAATGCCTTGAAAAAGTCATCAGGCCATTTCAAGCGCATGCCGTAATCCAAACCGCCACCCAGGGTTTTCATCCTGAATTTGGTGGTCTGATTCTGGTTGATGGTGTAATAGACGCTCGCGCCAAGGAGTTGGGTTTTGCCGCCCAGCCAAGGCTCCAAGAAGGAAATGCTGTAGTTCTGCCAGCCCACGCCGTTCATCTGAACCGCGAGGTTGAGCTTTTGACCGTCCCCGGAAGGAATCGGGGACCAAGCCTTCTTCTGGAAAAAGCGTTTGGTTGAGAAGTTATTGAAACCCAATTGTACCGTGCCGACAAATCCGCCACCGATCACGTTGCCTTGGGTGTCACGGATTGGCCACCCCATCCGCCTTGTACCTGCAATTGATCGCTTGGCTTTTCTTCGACGACATATTTAATGTCAACTGTGCCACTGACGGGATCGGGAATAGGCAAAACTTGAAGATTTTCCTGGTTGAAGTAGCCCAGGTTCAAGATTTCACGCTGGGAACGGATCAAGTCTGTGCGGCTAAACTTCTGGCCAGGCAAAGTTCTGAGTTCCCGAAGGATCACGTAGTCGCTCGTTTTGGTATTGCCTTCCACAATGATCTTGCGGATTCTTGCCTGCGGTCCCTCAAACATCCTGAACTCCAGGTCAACCGAGTCCCCGACAACGGCTACCTCGATAGGTTCGACGTTGAAAAACAGATAGCCATCGTCCAGATAAAGTCCGGAAACGTCGCCAGGTTTGATCGCCATGCAGACGCTGATCGATCAGTTCAGAGTTATAGATATCGCCTTTTTCGATACCCAGAATGCGTTTGAGTGAGTCAGAGCCAAACTTGAAATTACCTACAAACTCAATGTTGCGAATGTAGTATTGGCTGCCTTCCAAGACCTTGATGTCAATGTCAAGCGTCTTCTCGTCAAACATATAGGTGCTGTCAAAAACCACCTCAGCATCACGGTAACCGTTGTTGCGGTAGAAGGCGATCAGGTTTGCCTTGGCCTCGTCAAGTTTCTTGGGCAGGTATTTGCTGCGTGCCCAGAGGCGCCACCACAACTTTTCCTTCAAGGTCTTCATTTTGGCCTTCAAGCGTTTGTCGCTGAAGTCTTGATTGCCTTCGATCTTGATTTCGTTGATTTTGACCTTCGGACCCTTTTTGACATTCATGTAAACCTTCACACCTCCCGCCATATCGTTGGTGCTTTCGACGACGTCAAAAGTCACATCCGTGGTGTAATAGGCCTTTTCCATGTAATAGTTCTCGATCACGCGACGGGCACGGCGTTCCTTTTCGGCGTTCCAGATGGTTCCGCGCAAAAAGAAGTTCATTTTGCCCTTGAGGTCATCAGCTTGGCTCTTTGTCACATCGCCCTTGAAGCTGAAGGAGCTGATACGCGGTCTTTCAGTGACTTTGATGAGCAAAAAGATTTTGTCATCGACAACATTGTCGGCAGAGATGGCCACCTCTGAAAACACTTTTTGGTCCCAAAGGGATTTCATGGCCTTTGAAATCTCCGAGCCAGGCAAGGTGATTTCCTGCCCTAGGCCTAACCCAGAGTGGATGATGACGGAGTTTTTACTGGTGTATTGGCATCCTTCAACGTCCAAGCCTCCAATTTTGTAGGTTTTGGGGTTGTCATAGTCGATTTGGGCTACAAGCCCAAGATAGCCGACCAGGCAAAAGAGGATGGAAAGCGCGGTTTTTTTCATAGGGACTTCAATTGTTCGCTGATCATGCCAAATCTTCTTTCCCGATTTTGAAAATTGTGAATAGCCTCAAAGAGGTCTTCACGGGTAAAATCGGGCCAGAATTTTTGTGTGATGTAAATCTCGGCATAAGCCAGCTCCCACAGAAGGAAATTAGAAATGCGGAATTCGCCTGAAGTGCGGATCATCAACTCTGGATCAGGCAAAAAGAATGTGGTCATTTCGCTGCGTAAATCGGCCTCGGTGATGGTCCCCGGCTCAATTTCGCCTGCCTTGACTTTTTGGGCAACCTTGTTCACTGCGGCCAAAATGTCATTGCGTCCGCCATAACTCAGGGCTAGTGTCAGCACAAGTCCTGTGTTGTTGGCGGTGCGTTCCATCGCCTGGTTGAGCTCCCGTTGGGCGCGTTTGGGCAGATCCTCGATGTTTCCGATGGCCCGCAAGCGCACGTTGTTCTGGGTGAGTGTCGGGACTTCCTTGCCGATCGTGCTGATCAACAACTCCATCAATGCACGCACTTCCAACTTCGGGCGTTTCCAGTTTTCGGTCGAGAAGGTAAACAGGGTGATGTAGCCCATGCCGAGCTCGACGCCTGCCTCCAAAACTTCGCGCACAGCACGTAAAGCCTGCCTGTGACCAAAGATGCGCACATTGCCTTTTTGCTTCGCCCACCTGCCGTTGCCATCCATTATGATCGCAACATGGCGGGGAAGCGCTCCTAGATCAATATGCGCCTTTTTACTTTCCATTCAAAAAAACAGAGGGCAAACTTACGAAAATCTTCCACATTTCGCAGGGTAAATCAGATTGCCCTGCTGTAGTAACCAGCCTTGAATTCATCGCCAATACCATGTAAATGAACGATTTTACGGATTAACCGAATTTTGCTTCTGGTTGCCAAAAAAACCAAAAAGCGTATTGGCACATTTCCAATACGCTTTTTGTATGATGATATTGTAATTGCTTAGCGGAACTTAGGACAGACGGCCCAGTCGAGGATATACGTTGCAGAAACCATCGAAAGCACATACCAGTCTTTCTGCGTGTTGTCGCCACGGATACCGTTCCAGAACTCACCACCTTGTGGATAGATGCTGCGGTCGATACGGTCACTCAAGAGAGCGGCGATTTCGCCTTGCTCGGAGCGCAGTTGGTCAACGTTTACATAATAACCACTGACGTCGTCAATATAGTCGGTGAATGTTTTGCGAAGGCCAAGCTCGGCATTCAAGTCAATCTTGTCAGTCAACTTATAGCGGATACCGACACCAAAAGGGATGCTTACACTGACCAAGTTATAGGGTTCAGGAGTCGGCGAATTGGCGGCATCGGCATAAATCTGTCCTTGGTGGGGATTAACCATGAACTGTCCTTCAGTGCCAAGTGGTTGCAGATCATACCACTCATTACCCAATTTTGCTTGAGGATTGAAGGCAAACACACCGACACCACCAAAGATATAAGGTGTGTACTGTGTCCTGTAACGGAACTTACGGTCGTTGGCGAAGAACTCCCATACCAAGGTCACCGAAGCTTCGGTGATGGGGGAGCGGAAACTCAAGTTGCGGCGCAGACGTGGAATATCACGTGCAGCCTTGGCGTCAGAAGCCTTCATCCAGCCCTGAGCAAGCATCAACTTCACAGACATGTGAGGGTGAAACTTGTATCCGCCGATGAAGCCGAGACCGGGTTTTGTGAACTTTAGTGCGAAGTTATCGTCAAGGTCTCCTTTGTAGTTGGTGGCTCCCACTCCAACACCTACATAAAAGTACCTTGTCCTCAACTGGGCAGTGGCCGTGGAAAACACCACGCAAAGTGCAGCCAACGTCAGTAAGTACTTAACAGATTTCATAGTAAGCAGCATTTTACTTTTAAAAATTATCAGGCAAACCGTCAAGAAGCTAAGAAGCTAGAAACAAATATAGTCAATCAACCGAAAAAGAAAAACTTATTCACACTTTTTTAAGACCCCGTACAGGCTCTTTTCCAAGCCTCCCTTCGGCTTTTCAACAATCCGGCCAATCTCATCACCACCCTGATAGAATATAAAGGTAGGAATTTTTTTCAATCCCACCGCCTGTGCCAATTTTTTTTCGTCCTTTTTGGTCGTATCCACAGAGATGATCTCCACCGTCGAAATGGGCAGGTTTGCCTTCAAGTCATAAAACCGTGGCACCCACTTTTTGCTGTCGCCGCAATAGCAGCCCAAAAACAGCTTCATTGTCACACTATCCGTGATTGACAATGTTTTCAGCGAATCCAACCACTTCGTATTGGGCTTGTATTTATCGTCTGAGAAATGATCCCAATGGCATTCCTTTTGAAAGGACGCATAATTGTAATAACCGACCAAGTATTGCTTGTCCTTGCAGCCCCAAATCAACAAAACTGCCAAAACGGGCATCACCAATAATGTTCTTTTCATGCTTGCATTCCCCAAAAGTGGATCCGGGTTCAAAGTAAGCAAATCCAACCCAAAAAATGTGCCAAATCGTGAAATTAGGCAGCCGAATCCCTATCTTGCCGTTGTGATGGTACTTGCCGCATTTCAGCGAATCAATTGGAAAAGGACGGAATGGGTTCTGGTCGCATTGCTGCTGGGACTTGCTTTGTGGCCCGTTTGGGCAAATGCATTCTTCTTGACCAACGACGGCCCATGTCACCTTTACAATGCCAGAATTTTGCGGGATATGCTGCTCGGCAACGATTCAGCGTTTTACGCAGAATGGTTCACACTCAATCCCAATATTGAACCCAATTGGCTCAACCATTTTTTACTCACCGTTTTCCAACTTGTTTTTCCTCCGGTCTTTTCCGAAAAGTTGTTTTTGACGCTGTACATCTTGGGCTTTGTATTTGCCTTCAGATACCTCGCGCGGAGCATTTATCCCGCAAATGGCGCCTTTCTGCTCGTCGCGATGCCATTCCTGTTTCACAAGGTATTTCTGATGGGATTTTTCAATTATTCGGCGTCGGTGATCCTGTTTTTTGTTTTGGTGGGCTTTTGGCTTCGAAATTTCGAAAAGGAAGGTTGGCGCTGGCGAATTGTACTTGGAACCCTCATGTTGGTGTTGGGGCTGTCGCATCCGGTAAGCTATGCCATGGCAATGGGGACGATATTTTTTCATTGGGTGGGGCAGTTTCTCGCTGGCGTAATGCGTGCAGATCGTGGGGTCAAGTTGAAGGCCTTGGCCTTGCTGGCGCTCAAGACGATTTTGGCAGCCTTGCCTTCGCTCATATTGTTGGGAAGCTTCATCCTTCGCAAAGGCACGGATTCCATCGCAAGCCAAGCGAAGCCCCAAACTATTTTCGAAGACTTTGTCCAGTTGCGGGCCTTGATTCTGTTTCATCCTGGAGAAACGACTTGGCCTATCGTGCTCTCCATCCTCATTGCTGTCATGTTGATGGTGGGATTATTCAGCTTATCGCGCCAATCGAAGGGACATACGGGCATACTTTTGATGTTGGGGACAACCTTGGTTGTTTATTTTTTTCAACCCGCGGTGGTTGCGGGCGTTGGAATTATGCCTGAAAGACTTCAAATCTACCCTTATTTGATTGCGATCATTTGGCTCGCCTGTAGACCATGGCCTACTTGGATGCTGCGAAGCGCGGCCTTGATTGGCTTTTTGGTCGCAGGAATCTTGTTTTCCATTCGTTTACCCAATTATGCAAATACCTCCTTGGCCGTAGAGGAATTTGTGTCGGTCCAGCCGAACATGCGTCCGCACTCTACGGTTTTGATGCTGGATTATGCACCCGAAGGGCGGTATCCTAACGAAGGGCCGCTACTCTCGGATGAGGCGTACATTTTCATGCATATCGCTGAATACCTTGGCGCCCTGCAACCCCACATCATCCTCAATAACTATGAAGCCAATACGCATTGGTTTCCGTTGAGATGGAATCCGGACAAGGATCCTTATGTGCATCTAGGTGAGGGTCCGGGCTTTGAAGGGTGGCTCCCGACGGTAAATTTTGAAAAGTTCCGAATGGAGACCGGCAAAGACGTGGATTATGTGATCACTTGGTGTCTCAACAACGAATTAAGGCAATACGAAGGTGTCATGCTTATGCAAGACCGCCTCAAGCAAGATTACATTGAGGTGTTGGTGACCGAAGGTGGACGCGTGCGGCTTTGGGAACGAAAACGCCCATAAAACGAGAGGTGCTTGGGTAAATCTCAGATGCACCGCGTGCTTGCCTACGCAAAAGTCTCTTGCAAGCCCAAGTCAACCCATTCTTTCCTTCCAATTCCGCTTGTCGGTGCCCCACATGAGGCGACCGCGAAGGGTGTCCAGATAGTTGCCCGACTGCACACGCAGCATCTTGACCGGCTCCTTGCTCTTGCGAATGGCGATCTCTACTTTGTCGCTTACGGGCACCGTACGCGTGTCCAAGGCAACCATCGCCCGCCCGGTGCGCGTCTCCAGACTAAAGGAAATCACGCAGTCATCGGCGAGAATCATTGGGCGAACGGTCAATGAATGCGGCGCTACGGGCGTGACAACCAATGCATTGGCATTGGGGTGGATGATCGGGCCACCGCAAGACAGCGAATAAGCCGTCGATCCGGTCGGGGTCGCAATCACCAATCCGTCACCCCAATAGCTGTTCAGGAACTCACCATTGATATAGGTGTGGACGGTGATCATCTCGTTGCTTTCGCTTTTATGGATTGTGAAATCGTTCAGGCCAAAATTGTAGTCCCCAAACAATCCCGCCGGCGAACTTTCAACTTCAATGCCCCACCGCAAGTCGATGCGGTACATGTCTTTCATGATCTCGGTCGTCGCGGCAAGCAGGTGCTCCTGCGTCACGGTCGTCAAAAACCCGAGCCGTCCGAAGTTGACGCCCAAAACGGGGAGAATGCCCTTGACCACCATGGCCGTATTCAAAAAGGTGCCGTCCCCGCCAAAGCTGTAGGCAAAGTCGCATTCGTCAAGCTGTTTTTCGTCGGTCAGGATAAACGGCGCGATGTGATCGGGCCATTCGGGCATCACCTTCTCAAGCTCCTCCGAATATTTGTAATGCACCAAGTAAGCCACTTTCTTCTCCTTCAAAAAGTCGAAAAAGCGGGCCAGAAAGGCGAGGTCGGTGCGTTCGGTGATGCGGCCAAAAATTGCGAGTTTCATTGGATGGATACGAGATTACTGAAATAGATGCCGCCCCTTCCCCAGGGGTGGTTGGAGTCGGTCAAGATGTTGCGGCTGTATTCGACGCGAAGGTGAAAGTCATAAATCGTGATCAGGTTGATGCCGGCACCATAGCCGAGCAACAAACGGTCCTTGAGCGTATTGTCACGGTTGTTGAACGTCCAATCGTGGACATATCCCGCATCGCAGTAGGCGCTCAAGTACAATCCCACAGGAAAATCCCGGAATTTCGGAAACGGAATCCACTTCAAATGTGCGAAATGGTAGGGGATGATGCCAAATTTCCATTCGGCCTTGGTCAAGTTGATGGCCGAACCGTCGATGACATGCGGCTCATAACCCCTGAGAAAGCTGCCGAATCCGATAAAGTACTTGTCAAAAAACGGCACCTGCTTGCCAAGCAGGAAAAATTGCTGGCTTCCGTAGGCAAAATTCCATCGTTTGTTAAGCGGAATGTGGTGGGAAAAGGAGAGTGCCATTTTCCCGAAATGCGTGCTGCTTACGCCGGGAATCCCCAGAAAGCGGAAACTTCCGCCATACTTGTGCCCAGACAGCGGAAAACTCCGCACGTCCCGTTGGTCATTCACATAGCTCATGCCGACCGATGGATAATGGATCGCAGTAAGGTTGTAGGGAAGGTATTCCGTGTTGAAAAAGGTAATGCTGTCGTTGATGTGAAAGTATTGGTAGGCGGCGAATCCATACAAAATCTTCCGCGCCGAGAAGCGCTTTCCCAGAGTAAGTTGCCCGGTATAGCTTTGGCGCATCCTTTCATCGTTGAGACGGGCGAGTTGCAGATAGCCGCCTTGGGTGCCGTAGCCGATTTCCTTGTCGTTGAGGATCGAGAAGAAGGCGGTACCGTCGACCTTGGCCTTCGGAAAGAGGAAGGGCCGGCTGTAGGTTGCGGTCACGGCCTGCGTGTAGCCGCCCTGCGCGTAAACCGTCAGTTTGTCATTCCACCCCGAGAGGTTGCTCCACTCCACACCCAGTCCGTAAACGAGCCTGTCCAGATCGGGATCGTCCAGCCATTCGCTCCAAACACGCTCCGCCAGATTTACATAGGGATTCGGCCAGATATACCAGCGCTCCTGCACGGAAATGTGGACCTCGATCGAGGAGTCTCCGATCTCATTGGCAAAAGCCACGGAGGTGAAGAGGCCCATGTTATAGATATTGTCCTTATTGACCTTGTTCAGTGCTTCGAGCTCCTGCAAGTCGATGGTGTCTCCCTCCTGAAAGACCATTTGACGGGTGATGACCGGACGTTTTGTCTTCTTCAGGCCCGTGACCACGATCGAATCCACCCGCATGCGTTGCGTGTACCCATTCGCAGACGCGAGCAGGCATACGCAGATCACCAAGCCTATCAGCCTAGAGACCTTCCAACAATGTGAGTATCCTTTTTGCAACGTGCCTGGGGTTGGATGCAATACAAAACGCGGAGATAATGGCCAATCCATGGGCACCGGCAGCGATGACTTCCGCGGCTTGCCGCTCTTCGATCCCGCCGATGGCAATCACCGGCCAAGGGGAAGCTGCGCAAAGCCGCGCCAAACCTTCGAGTCCCAAGTCAGGCAAGCCCGTCCGTTTGGAGCGGCTGCCGTAAACCGGACCGACACCTATATAATGTATCGGCGCGCCCCGAAGGGCTTCCAATTCGGCCATGTTGTGCACCGTGGCACCAATCAGTTTCCCCGGGCCCAGCAAGTCGGCCGCCGCTTGCGGCACACCATCTCCTTGTCCCAAATGTACGCCTTGGGCCTGCAATTCAAAAGCCAAGGCGGCAGCATCGTTGATGATAAGGCAATGGCCGCCCTCTTGTGCCAACCTTGCCATCTTGGCGGCCTCGGCGAGGTCCTTTTCCCTGCTGAACAGCTTGTTGCGGTATTGAACGGCACAAGGTCCTGCCTCCCAGGCCATCTTCGCCAGCTCAAAATGGCCATGACGCTGCTGCACCGTGGTATCGGTGATAATGTGCAGGCGAGGAACCTCCAAGGATGGAAACCGGGAAACCAAGGGACTGTCCAGGGGCGAATGTTAAAGGTTCAAGTACCGCAACAGGTTTTCGTAGCTGTCGCGAAAATCATTGACTTGTTCGGCGTCAAACACCACCAAGGCAATGTCATATTCAAAACGCTCGAAGGTCGCGATCACCCGGGAGAGTTCGCGGACGTTGAGCTTGATGGTCACATATAGTTTTCCGGCTTCGTCGCTGTTGCCGACGGAGAGGCTGAGGATTTTGGCATCGTTGCTTTCGCAGATGCGTCCAATCTCAGAGATCGAATAGTTGTTGTTCGCGAGGTGCAGCACGATCACACCACCGGGTTCCTCGACGCAGAGATATTCGGCGGCACGTTTGAGGAGGTCGCTTTTGGTAATGGTCCCGACAAACGTATTGTTTTCCCTCGAACTCAAAACGGGCAGAATCTCCAGCTTCATCAGGCTCGCCATTTTCAAGACGTCGTAAAAATGGCTGTCTTCGTAGACAAACGTTTTTTCAGGCAAGGAGAGATGAATGGCCCCGATGGGCAAGTCTTCGACCCCGGAATTCAACAGGTCTTCCTCGCTCACAATTCCGAGCAGGCGCTCATGGTTCACCACCGGCAATTGCGCGACCTTGAACTCGCTCATCCACTCGAGCACACGCGTCGCGTTGTCCGATGTTTTGATCGAGGGCAGGGTATCGGTGATGAGGTCCTTGGCCAACAGCATGAATCAGGCGGTAAAGGGATGGATAAATGCGTTGCAGGAATCGGTTGAGCACGATGTTGAATTCCTCGGGTTGCTCCATCATGGCGGCGTGGCCGCATTGGTCGATGAAGCGCAACTCGGCATCGGGCAGCAACCGCTGAAATTCATGCGCCACGTGGGGCGGCGTGATGTTGTCGTTGAGGCCCCAGACCAGCAGGGTGGGAACCTTGACCTTGCCCAATTCCTCGCTGAGGTTTTGGTGCTGTGCATCCCGTGCGATCTTGAGGATGCGCAGGGTCATGTAGTTGTCGTTGACCATTTCAAACACCTCGTCGATCAGCTCCTTGGTCGCCGTCTCGGGTTTGAAAAAGGTATATTCGACACGTTCCTTGATGTATTTGATGTTGCCACGGCGGGGGAATGTGCTTCCCATGCCCGATTCGAAGAGGCCCGAACTGCCCGTCAAGACCAAAGCATCCACTTTGGAGAGATTCGCCATGGAATACACCAGCCCGATATGTCCGCCCAACGAATTGCCGAGGATGGTGCAGCGCTCAATTTTTTTGAAGCGGATGAAGCCATCAATGAACTCCGCCAAGCCGACGATCGAAGGCTTGACATTGGTCTTTGCGACGATCGGCATGAGCGGGATAAACACCGTGAATCGCTTGGAAAAGGCCTCCACGACCGCTTTCCAGTTGCTCAGGGCACCAAACAGACCATGGAGCAGCAGCAGCGGCGGACCGCTTCCCTCCTGCACGTAGTCGTATCCTCCCTCTTGTTTTACCTGGATTTCCATGCGCTAAATGGCCTTCAGATGAATAACGTTCTCAATTCAAAACCAGTATCTGATGCGCCAAAACTAGACGAATTGGCATTCACCAGCGGCAAAAATAGAGAAATCACATGGATTTACCATCGGAACAAATTTTGGGAGGAAAAGGGTAGGTATTTTAAATGGGGAAGAAGGGCTTGGCGCCTAATTCCTTGACCCAATTCCCTAAAATCGTCGCCCCGCCCACCGTCAAGATCGACTCAGGATGGAATTGAACGCCCGCAATGGGCAGGCTTCGGTGTCGGATGCCCATCACCTCGCCAGGCTCGGTCCATGCGGTGACTTCCAATTCGGCTGGAACTGCAGCGCCATCCAATACCAAGGAATGGTAGCGCATCGCTTCAAACGGGCTCGGCAAGCCTTCAAACAACCCTTCGCCGCGGTGAAACACCGGGCTCGTTTTACCATGAACGGGCACACGCCCAAGCAGGAGCGGCATGCCGAAATGTTCGCCAATCAGTTGATGGCCGAGGCAAATACCCAAAACGGGCACCACTTTGCTGACTTTAGGGCCACCTTGATTCTGGGCACCGCCCATGGCAAGCCGCAAAACCTCCGGCGAAATCCCGCTGTCGGCAGGTCGCCCCGGACCCGGCGAAATCAAAATTCCCTTGGGATGTAGGTTCATCAGGTCGTTGGCGGTCAGTTCATCGTTTCGGAAAACGGCCACGACGTGATGGCTTTGTCGCAGAAGATCCACCAGATTCCAGGTAAAGGAATCGTAGTTGTCGATCACGACGATCATCTCCGCAGGAGGAATGCTCAAGGGAGTCTTTGCCCGGGACTTTTTGGCTGCGATTCACCGAATCGACCTCGACAAAATAATGCTCCATGTCGTCGAGCACGTTGTGCGCCGCAGGAATCAGGCCGATGGTATAGTCTTGACCCACCTTGCTGTAGGTCGTGACAACGGGATAAGAGGCGATCCGGCCACGGTTTCCTTCGTTAGTACCTGCGAATTCCGACGATGCTGAAAAAGGCGCCGACGAGGAAGCCCCATTTCAAAATACCAAAGCCGAGCCCGGCAAGACGGTTGGGCAGTTCCAATTGAGCGGTATTGAGCAGCTTGGTGGCTGCCCAGCCGGCCAGATAGACCGCCCCCATGCCGATGGCAAAGGCTGTAAAAAAGGCGATCGCCGGCACCCATTTTTCCGGGAGATGGAAATTGTCGCGGTAATAATGGGCGAAGATGAACGCCAACCGCATACCCGCCCAAAAGCCGATGATCAAGCCGATCAGGCCTGCGACCTCGATGAGCACGCCATTTTTGAAGCCTTTGTAGGCTCCGTAGGCAAGCACAATCAGTGCGAAGATGTCGAGAAAATTCACCTTGGGATCAAGGAAGGAGTTCCTTTACAAGCACGGAAATTTCCTTGCCGTCTGCGCGGCCTGCCAATTGTTTGTTGGCCGCCCCCATGACCTTGCCCATGTCCTTGGCTGAGGTTGCACCCACCTCGGCAATGATGCGTTGGATTTCAGCGCGCAATTCATCGGGAGTCAAGGATTTTGGCAGGTATCGGTCGAGGATAGCAAGCTCTTCTTCTTCGCCGACGATCAAATCCAAGCGGCCCGCGTTGCGGTATTGCTCAATGCTGTCTTTGCGTTGCTTGCTCTGCTTGATCAAAATTTTCATGCCATCTTCATCGGAGACTGGGCCCGGGGCACGGCCTTCGGATGTTTCAAGCAGGAGAATGGCAGATTTGATCGCGCGCAAGGCACGAAGCGCAGCTTGGTCCTTGGCCTTCATGGCCGTGACGATGTCTGCGTTGATTTTTTCTTTGAAGTCCATGCGAATCAACTATTGTTGCTTCGCAAACTTAACCAAAATTTCGGGTCTTACTTCGTCTTTGAAAGAAGCCGTGCGCAGGTATTTGTTGTTGTAAACGTAGATGCTTGGGGTTTCACTATAGCCAAACCACTTGTCGATTTTGAATTCGGTGTCTTTGGAGACGATCAGCTTGCCAGGAAATCCAGGCAGATATTTTTCGGGGAAGGCCTTCAGCGCTTCGACTTCGGCCCAAGAGACAAGTACCAATGTCATTCCCTTGAACAGGGCTTTCTGATCATTGATCATCGTTGCAATCAATTGACAATGATCACAATCGGGATCAAAATAGAAAAAAATGGTAGGTTGGTTGGCGACCAAGGACATGCGGGTCACGGGCTGATTGTTCATGTCCATGAACTTGAAATCGGGAATCAATGTGCCGATGCCTTCGTTGGTATTGCCCTTGGAGACATGTTGCTCGGTGGTCTGGGCGAATGCGAAGCTCGTGCTAAGCAAAAGGGCGAATGCGAGGAGAAACTGTTTCATAGTATTCTGATGCAGATATCGTGTGGCAGGAGAAAAGCAAATACCGTGCCTGAAAACAAAGATAGTCAGAAAGCGGTCTTCAAATTCATTCGAAGGGGCAAAAGAATGCAACACAGACAAGGATGTGAAAAAATGGAAAATTGAAGGATATTTGCAAACATGGACAACAATGCAAAGCCAGGGATTGGCGCATACTTCCGCCTGTTGATGAGCACCTTCTTTGTCGCGGGTGCGGTGGGCATTTTCCTCGGATATGCCGACAATGACTTTATTCAGCCCAACAACCGCTGGATGTTTGCCTTGCCCATCTTTCTGTATGGACTTTTCAGGCTTTACCTCGCCATCCGGGTAATCCGCGGCAAAAACGACACCTTCAATTCCTGAACAATGCCATGATCGATTCCTTCGCAATTGAGGTTTGGTCAGACCCGGTTCGCTTTGCTGGTGCTTGCGGGCTTTGTGCCTTGCATTTCCCGTCGCATGGACAAGAGGTTGTGTCCCGTTTGGACCTCGACCGGCGTGATCCCGTGCCGCAGTTTTGGAGTACGTCGCTGCCGATGGCGGACTGGTCACCTCGGCAACCAAAGCCGCAAATCCAGCCGCTATCTCTCTATCACCAAGTACGACGATCAATTCAACAAGTCTTGGACCAAGCAGGTGTTCCAACAAAATGGCCACAGCGACATTGACCTGATGGCCGTTTTGGGCGAAGATATTTACGTTTTTATCTCCGAATACTTCCCGCGCGACCGCACTGTACGCACGAGCTACAGCCAGTTTGACCTCGAAGGCAACGCCATCGAAACGAGCAAACAAATTTCCGAGCTGCCCAACGAAAAGGGATTGCGGGTGGACCTGAAATACACAAGGTCGATCAACAAGAAAAAGCTGCTCTGTTACAAAAATCTCAACGAAGGCACCAAATCAGAAACGATTCTCTATTACCTCTTTGACGCCCAATCCAAGGAATTCGTAGAGGGCAAAATCGAAATTCCCTACCCCGACGACAAGTTTCAGGTACGCAAAATCATGGTGAGCAACGCTGGTAAGGTTTATGTATTGGGTAAATTTTTCAAGGTCAACAAGGTCAAGGCCCCCGACGACTTCGGATTTAAGATCTATCAGTATGAAGCGGGCGTCGCCGAAGGCAAGGAGGTCACCATTGACCTCGGCGAATTGTATTTGACAGACCTCACGATGAAAATTGACCGCGAAGAAAACATCTTTCTCGCCGGCTTTTTCTCGCACCAAAGCACCGACGAGATCATTGGAACCTGCTTTTTCCGCATCAACAGTCAGTTGGAAGAAGAGGTCCGCAGTTCCCAGCGATTCTCCGACGAATTTCTGGTCAACTTCCTCCGCGACAAACAAATCGAGCGCGGCCGCGAATTGCAAAATTTCTACCTCGACAACATCATCCTGCGCTCTGATGGCGGCGTCTTACTCATTGCGGAGAAATTTTACACGACCTTCAATTCCTACGTGGATGTCTATGGTTATTGGGTGGACCAAAAAATCTACCACTACGACGAGGTGATTGTTAATTCCGTCTCTGCGAATGGCGATTTGGAATGGAGCGCGGTCGTCCCCAAGCGGCAACAATCCGAAAGGCGCGACCAACTCAGCTACATCGATGTCGTGAGCGGCACCAATGTCTACCTGATCTACGGCTATCAACCAGAAAAGAGCCCAGAACGCTCTACGTCAACAGCGTCGACTTCGATGGCAAAGTCGCCGAGCGCGAAGCCTTGATCTCAAAACGACCTTTGACGACAGCTTTTTTCCAAGATATTCCGAGCAAATCAGCAATACCGAGGCGATTATCGTCTATGAGCAGGAGCGCGACAAGATTTTCTCGATTGTCAAGGTGGCCTTTGATTGAGCCGTCCCGAACTCAGGACAGGGCAATTGAACATTGCCTCCGGCGGAAATTGCTGGAATAGAAATGACCAATAAGGAGCCCTTGGCCAGCAATAAAAGCAAAACGCGGAAAGACCCAAGTCCTTTCCGCGTTCATCAAACATCAGAGCACCGAAATGCCCAATTTCCCATTTGTAGTTTCTAATTTCTAACCTTCTCCGAAGCCATCTCCAAAGCGGCCTGATAGATGCCGTTCCGCCCATATTATTCATCAAACAATTGCTCCGGCGAACCATGCTCCACAAAATGATCCGGAATGCCGGGGCGCTTCACCTGTGAGGTGTAACACCCGTTGTCCACCATGAATTCGATCACGGCGAGCCAAAGCCACCTTGCAAGCAGCCATCCTCAATGGTCAAAGACCCGGTCAAACCGTCCGAATATGTCATGCAACATTTCACCGTCGATCGGCTTCACAAAACGCATGTCAAAATGGGCGGGAACAGACCTTGTGCATTCAGTTTGGCGACAGCCTCCTCGACATAGTTGCCCATCGGGCCAAAGCTCAGGATGGCGACCCCTTCCCCGTCATTGATCATGCGACCTTTGCCGACCTCCATTTTCTCAAACGGCGTGCGCCATTCGAGCATCACGCCTTCGCCACGGGTAGCGGATGCTGAAAGGCATCAATTGCTCGTCGAGCTGTGCAGTGTACATCATGTTGCGCGCTCTTGCTCGTTCATCGGCGAGGCCACGACCATGTTGGGGATGCAGCGGAAATACGCAATGTCCAAAGGCGCCATGGTGCGTCGGTCCGTCAGCGCCCACAAGACGCCCCGGTCCCGACGAAAACCACCGGCAATTTCTGCAAGGCCGTCATGAATCACCTGATCATACGCGCGCTGCATGAACGTCGAATAGATATTACAAAACGGACGCAAGCCCTGTGCGGCCAGACCGCCGAGAAAGTCACCGCATGTTGCTCGGCATTCTGCCAACGTCAAAAAGCGCGGTCAGGCATTTGCTCCAGCATGAACGAGGCTCCAACCCGAAGGCATCGCAGGCGTGATGCCCATGACCTTAGGATTGAGCTTGGCAAGCTCGGCCGTGGTTATGGCCAAGCACATCTTGGTATTTCGGAGGCTGCGGCGTTTGAACTTTGGGTACAAATGAGCACCTGTCATGCGGTCAAACGGGAAAGAAGGCGCATGCCATTTGGTTTGATCAATTCGGCGAGCTCGAATCCTTTCGCTTTGACGGTGACGCAGTGCAGGATTTTTGGGCCTGGAATCTCCTTCCAGGTCGTCCATGATGCGCACGAGGTGGTTCACGTCGTGGCCATCGATCGGACCGAACTAGCCGGAAGTTGAACGACTCGAACAATTCGCCTTGCGGCCGAATTGCGCGGTGAACAGGTCTTCGATTTTAGAGGCGACTTTTTGGGCACTTGGGCCGAAGTTGCTCATTTTGCCGAGCAGCTTCCAGACTTCGTCGCGGATTTTGTTGTAGGTGCGGCTTGTGGTGACGTCGGTGAGATATTCTTTGAGTGCGCCGACATTTTGGTCGATGCTCATGCAGTTGTCGTTCAAGACAACGAGGACGTTGGCATTTTCCCAACCAGCATGGTTGAGGGCTTCGAAGGCCATGCCGCCGGTCATCGCACCATCGCCGATCACGGCGATGACGTTGCGGTCGGTTTCGCCGTTGTAGCGGCTGCCGATGGCCATGCCCACGCCCGCAGAAATCGACGTCGAACTGTGCCCGACTCCGAAGGTGTCATATTCTGATTCCGAGCGTTTCGGAAAACCCGAGATGCCCTTGTATTTGCGGTTGCTGTGAAATTCGTCGCGGCGGCCGGTGATAATCTTGTGGCCGTAGGCTTGGTGACCAACGTCCCAAATCAGCTGATCATAAGGCGTATTGAAAACATAGTGAATGGCCGTGGTCAGTTCGACCACCCCAAAGGCTTGCACCGAAATGGCCGCATGTTGGGAACCATGCTCGATCAAAGTAATCCCACAGTTCGTGGCAGAACTGGTACAAGTCTTCGGGTTTCAATTTCCCGAAGTCTTCGGGGTATTGAACTTGAGCGAGGAGTTTTCCTTCTTGGATCATCTTTACTGTGTCCGCTGTTGAAGCATCGGGTCTAAAAAGCTAAACAAGCCTTATGGAAATTGTTTTTCAGCAAACGAAAATCCATCAGCCTGGAGACAAGTCGGCCCAAAATACGAAATTCGTTACGTTTTTGAAAATGTGCATCAGCGCAGAATGTCGGCATGTCCCAGCTCCTGCAACAAACGTTGAATCGAGCGGGAAGGTTACTCTGCTTTGAAGCGCGATCCTCCTGACTTCCTGTCGAAATCGCCAACAACAACAAAAATGGGAGTCGCGCCATTCACCGGCAAAGTCGCGAAACCCAGCCATCCGCTTGTGAACCAAAAGTTGATCATGTAGCAGATGAGCGGCGCGATGATGCAAACCAGTGGTACCAGTTTGTCCCGCACTCCCAGCCGCGTAAACAATCCAAAGGCAAACAAGCCCAAAAGCGGCCCATAGGTATAGGTTGCCACCTGAAAAACGGCATCGATCACCGCGACATTGTTCAGAACTTTGCCAAAGGATCACGGCGAAAATCGTTACGATGGACATACCGACGGTACCCAAAGCCAGGTTTGTTTTTGACCTTCTGATCGGTCTTTTTCGAAGTCAAAGTCACAAAAAGGAGGTCGTCAAAGCTGTCAAGGCCGAATCCGCGCTCGCGTAAGCTGCCGCAAACAAGCGAGAATAAAACCCACCAATTCCGACCGGCAAATAGTTGAAGGTCAGGAACGGAAACAGTCGGTCGGTCTTTCCGCCTTCCATCAGGCCGGTGGCCGGATTCAAGTATTGCAACGGTGCGGCTTTGTCTGCGAAATTTTCGACGACATAGCCCTTCGAAGTTCCATACATATAAAGGAGTACGCCGAGCGCAAGAAAAAGCAGATTCACAAAGACCAACACAAAACTGAAGCTCAGCATGTTCTTCTGCGCATCCTTCAAAGTTTTGCAGGTCAAGTTCTTTTGCATCATGTCTTGATCCAGGCCTGTCATCGTCATGGAAATGAACATGCCCCCAAGCAATTGCTTGAGCCAATGCCGCGGATGCGCAAGGTCCGTCACAACGACATTCGAATATTTGCTTCCCGCCACAGCGTCCCAAATTGCTCCAGGGCCATCCAAATGCAATTCTTGCGCGATGAACCAAACAGCCAATCCGGCAGCGGAGAGCAGGAAGGTAGTTTGCAGCAAGTCCGTGATCGGTTTTGGCCGCCGCCCTTGAATGTAAACACCCAGATCATTAAAATCGCCAAAGGCGCGACCAACGACAAGGGCACTCCAAATCGGCCAAGATGATCCGCACGAAACTATCACCACCAGAAACAACCGGATCGCCGAACCCAAAATGCGACAAGAAGAAGTAGAAGGCCCCGGAGCCATTTGTCAGCTCCAAAATCCGAAGCGTTGTTCCAAATATTTGTATATCGAAGTGAGGTTCAGCCGATAGTACAAGGGCATGAGCAAGAAGGCGATCACCAAATACCCCAGCAAATAGCCCAAAACCATGATCATATAGGCAAAGCCTTGCGTTCCGACCCAGCCTGGAACGGAGATGAAGGTCACCCCGGAGATCGGCGCGCCGATCATGCCCGAAGGCCGAACACCATCCACGGAACGGGACTTGTTGGCGCGGAAAACGAATCTTCGTCTCTGCCTTTCGACCGGTGAGATAGGAGAAATGAACAGGACTCTGGAAAAAATCCCGATCAGGCTGAGGCTAAGCGTCGAATTCATGCAGTGCTTTCAGTGGAAGGCAAGGGTGAGGGAGAATTTTGCGTTGTCGAACTTTCAGAAATCCTCCAATCTCGTCGAAGGTGACTAGAAAAAGGCTGCAAATCAATTCCGACGAGGCTTAAATCGGCCCGTTTTTGCCCATCCGCGCGGGGAAGGGTGAAGAATGCCGCCACAGAACCTAACTTGGCGCCGAAGTCACAGGCCAGGATATTAGGTTGGCCGAGACAGGTTTAGGCCCAAAAGGCAAAGATGATGGCCTCCTTGAAGTCCACCACCGCGTCAGGCAGTTGTCTCGATTTGATGCCGAGATGGCCAAAGACTTTTGCAATTCTCCATCAGGTAGGCATTGTGAAGCACCCCCGCCCGTGACAACAAGGGCATACTGCTGCACCTGCAGGTCGCGCATAGCCACGGTGATGCGACTCACAACGTGGAGCACAAAAGTAGTCATGCAGTCGCGACCGGCGATCTGCTTTGGGAAATCAGCGGATGAATGTGCTTTAGTAAACCACTCCGTGCCGACTTTTGGGGCCGGTTTGTTGGTACCAAGGCAGGCTTTCGGCATCCGTACAAGGCGTAGTCCATTTGCCCGCTCCGTGCTGCTTCCCCGTCTTGGTCAAACGCTTGCAGCGTTTCCAAGGCATTGGCAGGCCAATTGAGGGCCATGTTGCAGGGCACCACGTCAAAGGCTTTGCCGCTGTAGCTCAGGTTGTGATGCTGCCCAGAGTTGGGGAAGAGCTTGTATTTCGGGAAAGGTGTCGCTCACCGAAGGGGACAAGCGGGGCGCCTTGGCCACCGAGTGCGACGTCTTTGTAGCAGGAAATTGGCTACCAAAGGGGAAGGGCGTGAGGAGGCGATCGTTTCGCCGTCCCCGATTTGGCGGTGAAGTCTTTTGCCGGCTGATGGAAAATCGTCTGCCCGTATTGCGACAACGCCGCGGTTTCCCAGTTCGTTGCGTTCGATGAACTCTCGCGCAACGTGCGCCCGAGCCAGTGCCCGTAATACACGTGGGTGCGGGCGAATGCGGCGCATCTTGCGTAGCGAAACGGCAGCGGCAAGCGCGCGTACCATTGCTCGTCACAGCCGATGGTTTCGGCGGCTAGCAATTCAAACTTCCAAGAACCTTCATTCTCGAAAACTCGCATTAGGCCAAGTCCATGCCATCGAGGATGTACCAGACATGAGCCCGATGCTCGGTGTAGCGTTTCATTTTCGGGAGCGGAACGAAGGCGTCATATTGATAAACTACTTCCTTTGGAGCCTTTCTCCAGGGAAACTTCCAAATCAGGATTTGACCCTGCTCTTCGGGCTTGTCTTCGACTTTGGCTTTGCTGCACTTGCGACCACTTCAATCGGATGTCGCTACCTGAATCTGCGCAACTTTTGTCCGGCATTAAAAAGCAGAAGTTTGGCTGGATGTCACGCGCGGTTATAGCCCAGTCCGCCGATTCCTCGACTTTGTTGCTTTTTTTCACGATGGTTTCTACACGCGCACGTTCACAGCAGCCATTTTCTCTTCGCCCAACAGCAATCCGTTGGCCGTTGGAGGATTGGGAGTCAGCGCTGGAATCCGCGCGATTTGGCGGTTGTTTCGTCGAGCACAAGTGGCTTTCGCATTTTGAGGCCGGGAGAGGACGTGACATTGAACCGAATGATATTCTGAACCGGAAGCGGTGCAAGCCACCATCGGTCACTTGCGCATTCGAGGATCGTGCTTTTTTGACCGGTAGGAGGTTGGAGCCCGGTTTCCTTGAGCGACATGGACTGCCGTTCGCCCTTTGATGCTGAGTTTCCCGACGGCAAGGAACCTCCCCATTGAGATGACCTTCAGTCAAAAATTCCGGAGCACACAATTCGGTCTAATATCATTCAAGTCTGCGAGGGAGCTTTGAATGACGGCTGTTTGTTGTAAAAGCACCTTTTTCCGTTCCGCAGGACGGCGACGGATGCGGCCGACCGGAACCCAAACCGATGCCTTTGTGAATGCTGGAATTTCATCGGAACGTAAGGCAGGTCTTTGTCGATGCCCAGCTCCATAACCATGAAAAGGTACCTTTTGGGGCTTTGGAAATTGGCTTGGCCCAGGATGATGACTTGTTTGATCTCTGCAGCTGGACTGAAGTACTCTTCCCTGCTCCTTTGAGCAGCGGCATGCCGCTTTCGGTATTGACGACCCAGTTTGCCGGTGACTGGTCGACTTCCATCCGGCATCGTAGACAATCGTGATACGCTTGCCGGCATGATGGCTTGCAAGACTTCTCCCCAGTTGCCAACGGAGAGGGCTTGCTCGGATGCTGTCTTCGCGCAGTTTGAAACAGACAAGTTTGGTTTCCGAAGTCGCCTGCAACCAAGTCGATCGTTTCCGGAACGAGACTTTCCAAAAAAGCTCGTCGGGATGTCGGCCTTTGGTCTTTGAAATTCACAATGCCTTGGAGGCAATCTAAGTAACAGCATCCTCAAACAACGTGATTTTGAAGGGGCTAAAATGTGGTTCGCGCCTTAGGTATGCAGAACGCATTGCCCCGAAAACCAGCAGCATGGCCGCATAAAGCAGCCTAAGTCAGATAAGCATCCAGTGCATCAATTGTTTTATCATTGGCTACCAAATACTGGGCTGATCCGAGGACAAAGATAATCAAATTCAAGAAGTGTTGAGTCATGAACTCCCCGAGAAAGCAACACAAAACAAGGTGAGTAGCAGGAGCTTTTCCGCCTTCGAATGTACAATCAACCACCGTCATCTTTTGTTCAGAGGAGCAGGATTTCTGGCTTTTTAAAAAACCGTTGTGAGCTTCAGAGAGCAGCTTTCAATGTAGAAAGGAAAATATTGCCAAGATGAGGAGAGCAGGCTGGCCTGTGGAAACTGAATGATCTCCCGGTGTTAGCCACTAACACGGACAATCGTCCCCATTCCTCAAATGGAATCTTGGATAAAGATCGGCTCAAAGAATGTATTTGGAAAAATAGAGACTGATCGGAAGGTGATAGAGATGAAGGCCGTATGAAATCGTACCAATATAAACTACGCGCGGATTGGCCAAGAACTTCAGGAGAATTGAAGGCGAAAGTCATATTTGGAAGCGCTGCAGGATCGTGAAATGAATGCCGGGCGAGCGGCAGGATGGTGGGGAATCGGTCACCAGAAATGGTAAGAAATAGTGCGATCATGGCGAGCTCAATGCCCAGAAGTTCTTAAAGAACCGGTCAAGCATCGTAAAAATGCCGCACATAAATCGCTCCCAAGGGAGCCAATACCCAATGCGGGAATGCGGGACAGCAACCCCCGTGATTATGAGGACTGAAGCGCGGGAAAGAAGGAATCCCAAAAGCAAGTTGACGAGAAGCCAAGACCACAATGCCGATCATCCTGCCATCAAAACACGCGGCAGGCGGCGAAGCAAAGGACAATCACAGAGCCAGAGCAAGTAAAACTGCTCCCTCTACAGAGGGAGCTAAGTGGTCCCGTAGTGAATGGGTGATGAAGTAATATTCGCTGGCATAGTTAAAGGTATGGAGTGAGTGCAAAAGGAGGAACTCATGGACGACAGGGTCGTGAAGGAGCCACAAAATAGCCAGCATCAGATAATAGGAGTAGGAGGAAAAATGCGCAGGTCCGTAAGCCCATGTAAAAATTCAGGTAGGCCTTGCCAAACAGGTGTTCCGGAGTCGAGCAAAATCGATGTGATGAGATAACCACTGATCACAAAAACAATTCTACTCCGTAATGATCCGCGGAAATTCGATGGAAAAGAAGAAGCAAAATGGTCGCAAAG
>JADKCL010000019.1 GCA_016718825.1 Bacteroidota bacterium
AAATTTCCTGCATCTTTGTATTGTGGCGGAATCACCCAATGGCCATCGTGGTCGATGTAGCCATACAACTCTGTCGTCGAGTCTTGTGCAAAAGCCAGCCCATTGTTGAAGCAACCGCATCTTGGAAATCGATAGGGCTTTTACTCGTTTTTGTCCATAAGGGTGCCCAAATCGGCCCCCCTTCATGATGGTTCTTGTGGTCTTGCACCAACATCAACCCTTCTCGGAAATACCTCGGAAACCATAGCGGGTCATCGAGTTCATGGGTCTTGTCGCAAAACCATTGCTCGTAGCCCTTGGCCCCCATCGGTGTTCCGTCGAGGCCATACTGTCTTGACCTGAAATAGCTATACACCTGAAAAGTGTGTAACTATTAATTTGGAAGATAGACATGAGTAAGAATGACGGAAAAGTAGGCAAGATAATTGCCCATGTTTCGCCTGCGAAGAAGGCAACTAGGGTTGACAAGTCGACGGTTCGCGATTGGCTGAAAAGTCTGGCGCGTTGATGGATTGGCCTGCGAAGGCAAGACCGATGCTGCCACGCGCCGCCGGCTTGCGGTAGCCGTCCAGGGCGGGTACATGACCGTCGAGGAGGCAATGGCCGAGGCGGGCTTGGTCTATCCACGTACGGTCTCAGTTTGGATCAAGGCACTGGATGGCGAGATTGCGCAGCCGGAAAATCGGTGCTAGACAAGGTGGATGAGCAAGAGGGTGCATTGGCACAGGAAAACAGGGATTTGAGGGCAAGGTTGGCCAACTTGCACTGCAGTTGCTCGCGGCCGAAACGGTAATCGAGGTGGCCGGGGAGGAGCTTGGGCAAGACCTTCCGAAAAAGTATGGTTCCAAACAGTAAAGCGCATGCACACGAAGTACAAGGGCATCGGCGTCAGGGTGCTCTGCGAGCTGTTCGGGAAGACGCGACACGCATATTATGACCGTATTTGGAGCGAAACAGAGTGGGAAAGGACCAAGGTCGCCGTACTGGCAATTGTCGCGGTGGTGAGGAGGCGCCAGCCCAAGCTCGGGACACGCAGGCTTTATCACAAGATCGAGGGTTCGCTGGCCAACAACGACCTGAAAGTGGGCAGGGACACGCTCCACGAGATCCTGCTGGATGCCGGGATGACGATCAAGGTCAAGCGGCGCATTGGCCCCAGGACGACGGATTCCAACCACGGTTTCCCGCTGTATCCGAACCTCGTCAAGGGGGCGTCGTGCCCACAGGCCCGAACCAGCAATGGGTGTCGGACATTACCTACCTGTCGCTGACGGATTGCTTTGCTTCCTGAGTCTCGTGACCGATGCCTACTCGCACATGATCGTCGGCTACAACCTCAGCCTCTTGATGACCGCCGAGCAGACCATCGTGGCACTTGAAATGGCCTTGGCAACGCTTCCAGAGTGCGACATCGACCTGATCCACCACAGCGACCGTGGCAGCCAATACGCCTGCTACGCGCATACAGGATTCTTATCGCAAGAGGCATCCGCATCAGTATGACTGAGGACAGCGATCCCAGGGACAACGGCATCGCCGAGCGCGTAAACGGCATCCCCAAGGACGAGCAGGGACTTGAGATGAAGTTTGGATCGTTCGAGGAGGCTTGGGAGAAAGTGCGGAGGCCATCGAGATTTACAACTACGAGCGGCCACACGGGAGTATCGATTACCTCTCGCTGGGAGGCCCACAAAATGAGCGGTCCGATCCCCAAGCGGTGGAAATACTGGCATCAGCGCAAAGGGAGGCAGGATGTGCCAGCGTGACGTAGGTTTCTTCAGGCATCTGCCGATTGCGTATGCCGATAAAAAGTGCGGCCCCCAATCACTCGGAGGCCGACACGGCATTACGCCTACGGGTCGGGCTATTCCTTCGGTGGTTGCTCCTCAGCAGAGCCACCGTCCGCTTCACCCGACACGCGAAGTTAGGCATACCCTAGGAATCGTTGAGCCACATCCCTACCTTCGGCTCGGATACGAGGGCTGTATAGCCATTTCAGGCTCGACAACGAGGGGGTGTATAGCTATTTTAGGTTCAATAAAAAGGGTGTATAGCCAGTTCAGGTTCAGCGCCCCTAAGTGTATAGCTATTTCAGGACGAAGCATACAGCTTTGGGTCATCCATCAAGCGAATGAACAACCCATCTTCCATCTCAAAACTGCTCCAGGAATAGCCCGGCAGCTCAAACAACACCTTTCCTTCGCGGTCGATGAAAACGCGTTTGCATTCCGAAGCGTTGTCGCTTTCAACAAAGGCAGATGCATAGCCCCCATGATAGACATCTGCCGACTTGACATCATCACTTTCCCAGACCACCTCCAATCGGCTATTGAAAAAGGCAACGTGGTGGTGGTCGTCGATTTTCAAATACCCGAGGCCATCTAAAAAAAAGGATGCGTCATAGTACTTGTGCTCTGGGGCGACGACCACATTGCCGACACTGTCGATCCATCCCCAATCGCTGCCTTGCTGGATCGGATAGAGCTTGCTGTAAGAATGGCCATTGCTCAGGTCGTGACTGCAGCTGGGGAATACCAAGATCAGGAAACCAACGAGCAGACAAGCTGCCGAAAATCGGGTCTCGGGATTGGCAATCGATGGCATCATGCTTCGGGTTGTATTCAATGCTTTGGGGTTGGAAACAACTTTCATCCTTCACCGGTTTGCTGCGAATGATTGCAGGAATATCGCCATTTTTTTCATTCCGCCTTACTACAAGCCGCTATAAGCGGCTAAATTTGCACAATGCAAGCGGCAATCGGCATAGACAGCGCAAAACAGGCCCTCAAGTCCTACTTTGGTTACGACGAATTTCGGTCGCAGCAGCCTGAAATCATTGAAACCATCCTCTCGGGGCGGGATGCGATTGCCTTGATGCCGACCGGCGGAGGCAAGTCGATCTGCTTTCAAATTCCGGCAATTGTGATGCCGGGAACTTGCATCGTGGTCTCTCCGTTGATTGCCTTGATGAAGGATCAGGTAGAAGGATTGCTCGCCAACGGGGTCAAGGCCGCCTTCATCAACAGCAGCAGCCATAGTTCAGAGAACCAAAGGGTCGAGTCGCTTGCCATCCGTGGTGAACTGGACCTGTTGTACGTGAGTCCTGAAAAGTTGCTTTCCGCGGATTTTTTCAATCTGATGAGCCAACTCAACATCAACCTGTTTGCCATCGACGAAGCACATTGCATTTCGCAATGGGGACATGACTTCCGTCCGGAGTATGTGCAAATGGGCTTGTTGAAAGACCGGTTTCCCGACATTCCCTTCCTTGCACTGACAGCAACCGCAGACAAACTCACCCGCCGGGACATCGAGCAGCACCTGCACCTGCGCGACCCGCAGGTCTTCGTCTCCAGTTTTGACCGGCCCAACCTGAGCCTGACCGTCGTCAATGGCGCCAACCGCGCCACCGACATCCTGAAATGGGTCAAGGATCGCCCCAAACAATCGGGCATCATCTATTGCCTCAGCCGCAAAACGACGGAAAGCCTTGCTGCCAAGCTGATTGACAAGGGATACAAGGCTGATTTCTACCACGCAGGTATGAGCGCCGATCGGCGTTCGCAAGTGCAGGAGAAGTTCATTCGCGACGATTTGGACATCATTTGCGCGACAATTGCCTTTGGGATGGGCATCGACAAAAGCAATGTGCGTTGGGTGGTGCACTACAACTTGCCCAAAAACATCGAAAGCTATTATCAAGAAATCGGTCGTGCAGGGCGCGATGGCGTGCTGAGTGAAACCTTGTTTTACTATACCTATGGCGACGTGCAGCAGATGCAGAGTTTCATCGAAGAGAGCGGTCAGCAGGAAATCTTGCAGACCAAACTCGACCGGATGATCCAATATGCCGATGCAAAGTCCTGTCGCAGGCAGGTGTTGCTGGCTTATTTTGGGGAGCAGCACGAAGGAAACTGCGGCAATTGCGACAACTGCAAGGATCCGAAAGTCGAGATCGACGGAACCGTTTTGGCCCAAAAGGCCTTGTCCGCCTGCATCCGGGCAAACGAAAAAATCGGTGTTCACATGGTCGTCGACATTTTGCGGGGATCTTCGAATCAAGAATTGAAAATGAAGGGTTTTCACCTTTTGAAAACCTACGGCGCCGGACAGGACATTTCCCGGAGGGATTGGATCGATTATATTGTCCAATTGATCAACCGCGGGCTTTTGGAAATTGCCTACGACGAGGGAAATGCGTTGAAAGTGACGCCTGCCGGTCGTGAGGTGCTGTTTGAGGGCCGCAAGGTTTTTCTCTCCAAAGTTCGGGAGTATGCGCAACAGGGGAAACCGATCAAGGTGGCACCGGCACCCAAGCCCCTGCCTTCGTTTGCGGATGCGTTGTTTGAAAAGTTACGTCAATTGCGGAAGGACCTTGCCGATAAGCAGGGTGTGCCACCTTATGTGATTTTCCACGACCGCACTCTGCGTTTGATGGCTGAGGAGTTCCCGACCACGGAAACGCAAATGCGACAGGTGAGCGGTGTCGGTGACCGGAAGTATCAATTGTATGGTGCCGACTTTATCGATGCGATTTTGCGGTTCATGCAAGACCGGAAGCTCAAATCCTGAATGGAATTGTTGCTGAATAAGTGGCCCCGAATTTGCTTTGAATCGTATTTGGAAGGCCATTTGGGGACTTAATCGATGGTGGTATTCCTCGGTAACGCGGACAATATTTGTCGAATCCGCAAAAAACATTAAATTTTGATAAGAAATTGTGAATCCTAAATCGATTTAGCATATTTGAATTTTAGGGGAATTTCAGAAAAGACGTTTGACATGAAAAAGAAGACCTCGCTCGCCGATATCGCCAAAGCGCTTGGAGTTTCCAAGACCTTGGTATCCATGGTGCTCAATGACAAGGGCACTGAAAATGGCATCAATGAAGATACGCAGAAGCGGGTCTGGGCCAAGGCGAAGGAGCTGGACTATAAGCCCAACATGATGGCGCGCAGCCTGCGCATGGGGCGCAGCAATACCATCGGGCTGATTGTGGCAGACATCAGCAACTCGTTTTACGCAAGGATGTGCCGCGCGGTCGAAGATGCCGCGAGCAAGGCCGGCTATCATGTGCTTTTCGGCAGTTCCGACGAAAATGCATCCAAGGAGCGCAGTCTCATACAGATGTTGCGGGACCGTCAAGTCGATGGCCTGATCATTTCGACGACGCTCAGCAACAACGAAGACATTCAAGCGCTCAAAAACGAAAAGTTCCCCTTCGTCTTGATCGACCGCTTTGTTCCTGGCCAAGAAGACACCCCTTTTGTGACGGCCGACAACTACGGCGGCAGCATCTCGGTAGTGGATCACCTGATCAAACAAGGGATCACCCGCATCGGACAACTCACGATTTCGCCGTCGCACTTGACCTCGATCACGGAGCGTACACGTGGCTACCGCGATGCACTTGCCAAACACGGCATCGCCTTTGACCCTGACCTCGTACGCGAAATTCCCTACGACAATATCCGCGAAGGCATCCGCAAGCAGGTTCCGGCGTTGATCAATGCCCCCCACAAGGTTGAGGGGCTATTTGTCGTCAACAATAACCTTGCCGTTGCCACCCTCGAATGTATCCAAGACATGGGCTTGCGCATCCCGGAAGACATCCGTGTGGTCTGCTTTGATGACATCGACATGTTCAAGTTCTGCCATCCCCCGATTACCGCCGTGGCGCAAAACATTGAAGGTATGGGCGAGAATGCCGTCGCCGTCCTGCTCGACAAAATGGAACATGGGGCTGATGCAACGCTTCCCGACCATGTTTTCTTGCCGACCAACTTGATCGTGCGCAAGAGTTGTGGAAGCAAATGAGAGTGAGTGGGAGAGTGAGAGCGAGTGCGAAGAAATTGGCAATGCCAATTACCGCTGAATCACCCAACGTTTGGTAGGATAGCGCCAACCTTCACCTTGTAATGACACCAAGTAAAGGCCATTGCTGAGCTGCGAAAGGTCGTATTGCTGTTCATGCAGTCCTCCATCGAGTTGCTTCTCCATCAAAAGGGTGCCCTGCATCGAATGAACGCGTAGCAATCCGCCGGTTTGCGGAATCTCCGCCTTCAATTTGAGACTGCCCTCAGAAGGATTGGGGAAATCAAAAATACCCGTCAAAGGCATTCCAAGATCATTCCCTACGATCACGATCACCGTACAGCGGGTTTCGACATTCATTTGGACTCCTTGCAACAAGTTGCCCATCGCATAGTCTGAATTGATTTGAAAAGGCTCTTCGAATGTGTTGATTCCTGTTTGAAAGTTCCTGGGAACAGAACTGACGACCAAAGCTGAATCACAGGGTACCGAGCCTGAATCGGCAGCAATCTTCAGCGCCAGCACCTTGTGGAGGTATTGATTCGAATCCACATCGACCACATCTCCGACTGCGTAAAAATAGCCGTCTGCTTGGCAGTAGATCACGTCATTGATGAATTCGTCCGAATTCACGCCCGGTGCTCCATAGTCCCAAGCCCATTCGACAATGCCAAGAGAATCGGTTTTGAAAATGAAAGGACGCAAATAGCCCGACTTGCGGTAAGAGCCCGCGAGCAGGTAGCCGCCCGATTCAGGATCCACGGCCAAGCACAAGTTGGATGTCTCCGTTGCACCTTCAATCGAATAAAACCTCGCCCAGCCTGGAGTTCCATTTTCAGCGATCCGAAAGAGAAACAACGAATCAATTCCTCCCCGCGCGGTGCCGCTTGTGACGTAACCACTACCATTCAGCGGCTGTACGATACCATAGCCGAGCGTCGTCTTTCCAGGCGCAGTAAACGAATGTCCCCACTGCAGGTCAAAGGCATTGTCGGCCTTGACGACGAGCAATTCGAAGCCGCCCAATTGAAACGTGTTGCCGACCATCAAATAACTTCCGCCAATTTTGGCCACCTTCTGTGGATTCTCGAATTCCGGGGTTCCGTACATTTTGCCCCGTTCAAAGCTGCCATCGCCATTCAAGCGTTGCAGTTGGAAGTCGTGTGCGCCTTGGATGCTCTCATCCTGCCCGAGGCATACCATCGTTGAGCCCTCGCATAGCATCGAATAAAATTCGTGGTGGCGTGCTTTTTTTGCCCAGATCATTTGCCCGCTCGTGTCGGTCTTCATGATCACCTGATTGCTGTTGGTGCCCATGGCAAAGCCAAATTCGCCGTTTCCTGCATAACAAGCGCCATAAACACGTGGACCCTGAAATACGAACTGCGAAGTATCCTCAAAAATATGCAGTGACTGCGGCACGCCATGAAGGTTGATCAACATTTGATAGGCGGCCAATCGATAGATGCCACCCGAATCTTGCGTGGAAAGCGTCTTAGCGATCATCAGTTCCTTTCCGGGAATGTCTGTTTCCATTATTTTGACAGCCGTCAACATGGAAGGTTCTCCCAGAATCACAGAGTCAGGTTCGTAGACCTTTTTAAATTGCGCCCAAACATTCAATGTCAAGGCATTGGACAGCAGCAACAGTACCGTGGCAAGGTGGAGACGAATCAATTTGTGGTTCACATTTCTCAAATTACACCCTAAAAGTAGCGAAAATGCGCTTCGAATTCAAACCTGTGCGCGTCCAACAGGGACTTTACTCCCATGATTGCCCCGGCGAGAACCGCGATCACAATGGTCGCCACCTAAATTCCAATAGGGACAAAGTGCGGGCTATTCAATGAACAATCAGCCGCTTAAAATTTCTAAAAATCGGGCAATTTCGATCTCCCGTTTTGACACGAGCTGTCAAACCCCGGTGCGAAATTGAAGCATGATCAAAAGGATGGAAAGTCCGGCGCGCTGGAAAATCCATTTTATCCTTCACCACAAAATATCACGCTTCATGAAAAAGTCCGCAGAAATCTACCTCAACGTTTTGCTGTTTTGTACCACGGTGCTCATTTTCCTCACCTTGGCCTACACACTCATTACTGGGAAGTCGCCTTACGAAGATCTGGGCATCGACCCAACCCTCGGCACCGTGGTGACCTTGAGTTTGGTGATGATGCTGTTTACGGTGCCGTATTTGCTCAATCAGGAGTTCAGCCTCCGCGAATTGTTGGGGATGCGCCGTCACAGACGGCATTCCTGAGATTCGAAGGATCGTTTTTGGTTGGCCGACGGGCCGCTGCCTTCGATTTTCAGCTGACGGCGGCGCGTTGGTCAATCCATTTTTCTCAAAACCTGTTTAACTTGTGCCTACTATGAAAAATCTCAGCATCCTCTTGCTCACCGTCATGGCCACATTGCTCATTTCGGCATCTTGTCAGCCAACGGGAAAGAAAAACAATTCCGACAACATCGACACCGTTGCCGTGACCAACACCGATCCCGGAAACGGCGGCGGCCGACCTGCGCCACCGGATCCCAAGGTCGTGCAGCAAACATTGTATGACCAATACAAAAACGGGGAAATCGAGCAATGCCTCTTCGAAGGCGTGACCGTGTACAAATGCAGCCGCAACGCCCCCGATGCCGGCAGCGAAATCTACGCCAACAACGGCGACCGCCAAGGCCGCTGCTATTACAGCACCCGCCAAGTCGATCCGATCTGCGAGAAACTCACGGACTGCAAAACCATCTACCGCGTCGCCAAAAACATCTGGGGCAAACCCGAGGTGAAGTGGAGCGGACTGGATTGAGTTGGAGTTTGAGGAAGCAGTTCGGGGTGTAATTGCGTCTGTGGCGATCTGTCCCGAGAATCGGAGTCCCGCCGATCGCTGGTTTCGAGGCCGAGGCGTCTGTCCTGAGAATCAGAGTCCCGCCGATCGCTGGTTTCGAGCCCTTGGCGCTGTGTCCCGAGAATCGAGTCCCGCCGATTGCCGAGGCGGGGTCCCGCCGATGGCCGACCGAACATTAGCCTCCGGCGTAAGCCAAATGCAAAAATCGTCTATTTCTCCACGGACTCGGCAATCTCCAGAAAGCCGTCCCTCCCGAGCTGCAAATTCACAAGCGTTGGTTGTGTCAGTAAAATTTCCTTGCTCAATGCCCATACTTTGCCGGCAACTTTGGCAAATGCAGTGATTTGATACGTTCCTTGCATCGCAGTAAAGCTGCCCTCCAAGGTATCGCCTGCTTGGTCGTCCGGGTGCAAGTCGATGAGTGAAATTTTTTCCAAGACTACCGACAAAGAGTCCGGCCGTGGCGCTTTTGCATCGAGGACAACCTCTGCCGTCACCTCAAATTTGTTCTTCTCCAAACCCTTTCCAATGAAGGCCCTCACCTCTGCCAAGACGTCCTTGAATTTGTTGAAATCAGCCTCCAGGCGGATGTATTGATTTCCTTGATCTGCAAGCCTGAAAGTATCTCTGGCATAGACAATTTCCATTTGATAGCCGAATCGGTCGCTTGAGTCGCCCTCCGTTTGTGCTTTCAGATCCGTGACCCCGCTTTCGCGCACGAAGGCGTACAAGGAATCCAAAGCCTCGGGACTTGGTTCGAATTCAGAAACTGCGACATCGCCATTGTATAATTTCCGTTCATACGAAGCCCGCTTGGCGTTGACGACATACCTTGTCCAATTGGGTTCAGACCCGCCTTCCTCCGAAAAGGAAATTTGAAAATCAGCGGGGCGCTGTGCAGGCATTTCTGGCGATTCTGGCGACGTGGATGTGCAGGAAGCGGCGAGCAGCGCAAGCATTGCGACGGCGAGGAGGAGGATGCGGAGCTTCATGGGTTGAAAATACGGGGAATATCCATGGAAATGCTGCGCTAAAACCGCTTCTCAAGCAAGAAAGAAGCCATAAAGCTCCCAGGCCATGATGCTGGAGGAATCCTTCCGGTGGTTGGGAAAAAGACATAAATATCCAATCCAGCGCGGCTTCGGCGGTGATGGAAAAGATGTCGCAAACGTCCCAGCGCATCCCATAGCCTACCGAAGGCTCAAAATCCACCCAATTCCCAAACCTTTGCGGATTGGGATAAAAGACTGGATTTTCAATGAAGCTGTCGCCAGAAACCGCAATGGTAAACAAACAGTAGGGACGCCACCGCGACTTTTCCTGAAACAAATAGTGCCGAAACCAAAGCTCTACACCAACGGGCCATGGATTGATCAGTCGTCCGGCAAAAAGCGATGAGTTACTCGGCTTAAACCGAAGCAAACGGTGAACACCGATCCAATAGGATTGCCGCTTGGTTTCGACGCCAATTCTGAGATTTCCCCAGTTTCGCATCGAATTGGAAGTCCACAAGCCTGCGGCAATGACCAATTTGGGTCTTTCGGGAAGCCTAGAAATGGTTTGGGCATACAACATGGCATGCAGACCCAACATTCCTACAAGAATCAGAAGTGATCTTTTCATAGCTCAAATCCGATGGATAGATCTGCACAAATCCCCGAGGTCCAGTGTGTTACTTCATTGGAAACAAGAAAGAAGTTCCCCCTTGCCACACCATACCGAACCGTTTGAAGCAAATAGAGTCCTTTAAACACCTCCATTCGCATCCCAAGTCCAGTGCTTAATTGGAAGCGCGGATATGACCTCAAGAGAATATAATCATCGGGATGAGAAAATCGTCCATCATAGATATTAATGCGCTGAACTTGGAAAATAGTGCTGGTGAGCATAGTCCAACGATTCCTTTTCCATAGATCGAAGCGGTGCGATGCCGTAAATGCTACCTTGCGGATCCTTCATATTCATAGGCACGAAACCAGTTGTGATAATCTGATCTCATTGCATGAGGGAAACACATGCCCCGAAACGATGCCCACTGAAGCCGATAACCCAAACCATATCCAGCCCAGACTTAAGGCTCGGTGCGGAGACGATGCCTGCTTCGATCGAAATTCCTTGAAACTTGCGGCGCATGTCTGTCTGCGCCGAGGTGGTCGCAAATAGGATAAGGCAGAGCGCCAAAGTTGTTATGCTTCGGAGGATAGCTTCATTGAATGTGAACGTCGTTTTGGAGAATCACATCTAAAAATAAGGATACCGACGGCCCACGTCCTAGGTCAAAAATTTTGCATTTCCAAACCTGTTGCTGTCGATCGCATGCTCAAAATTTCGCCAGAGGCGAGCGGTCGATCAGCGTACGGCCGGAGCCCGACGCTTCATATGGACACACTTCTCTTTACTCCCCCATCAACGCATCACGACAACCCGGCGACTGACGCGAACTCCTTCTCCTTGGATCTCAAGCAAATACGTCCCATTGGCGAATCTGCCAAGATTGACTTCCATCTTGACTTGCTTGCTGCAGTCCGTTGTTGATGTCCAGAGGATGCGGCCCGCAAGGTCGGTCAGACTGACGTTCAGGAACTGCGCAGTGGGCAGGTCCATGCGCACTTGCAGGCGGTCGTTTGCCGGCACAGGACTTATGCTCAACGCATATCCCTGCGGAAGGCTCACGCCAACGGGTTGAACAGTGATGTGAATCGTATCCGTACCCATGCATCCGTCTTGGTTGGTCACCTGCACCCAATAAGTGCCTGTTTGGCCAACCGTGATATTCTAGTGGTCGCTCCTGTGCTCCAGAGGTAGCTTGCGAACCCTGGAGCCTGCATCCACGATGACCGGTAATGTTGTGGTGGTATCATTCCGAGAACACGCTTGCATCACGGACTGCTGCACGAGATCAGATCCGTCGAGGAACAGCCATTGGCATCGGTCACGGTAAGGCTATAGGTTCCCGCACCGGACCGTGATGCCCGCCGTCGAATCCCCGTGCTCCAGGTAGTTCGTCCAGTTGCCGGTCAAACCCGGGCGAAAGGTTTTGTCCGAGCAAAGCAAGGTATCCTGACCCAAGTCGATGCTCAGGGCAGGAATCGTATTCGTCGTCGAATTGGTAACGATGGCTTACTCTTGATCAAAATAGATGCTGGCATTGCTGCGGAATGACGGTGCATGGCTGATTGCCCGTATTCTGATGAATGCGGTACTTCACAAAACCGTGGCTGTTGGGCTCATTGGTATTTTGCTGTCAGGAGGTTGATGTTTTAAGCGGAACAATACTTTCGTTGCCGATGATGATGTAACCTGTAGTTAGCCAGCGCCCACGGCCTGGAACGAGTTATGTCCAAATGGGCAACATCGAGCGTAAGTCGCGAATCACGACATCCTCGGCATAGGCGGGGTGCCCACGTTTTGGAAGTCGATGCGGTAGGTAAGGAAATTTCATTGTCGTCGATGATGTCCGGAATCCACCTAGCCACGGGTCGAAAACCTCTGAGCACCAACCCGCCGGAGTTCGGGTCAAAGGGCGCTGACCGTTTCGTAGGCGATATCGGTATTGTTGAAGAGGTTGCAATCAACAGGTTGGGATCCGGAGATGGTCCCCGTAAGCGCATAAATCGTTCCCGCCGAATCGCAGCCCAGAATACAGTCGATGACAATGGTAGTGCATTGGCCGGGATTGAGCAAGCCGACTGCAAAGGAATACGTATTCACGCTGGTGATCGTAGAATCGGGAGGCAAACGAAGTCAACGAATCGTGAAGCACCACCTCCACCACGGTATTGGCATCGGCAAGCGAACCATTGTTGCAATAGCTCACGTTGATGCGGGCACTGTCACAACGACGCATAAAACTACTTCCGGCCCTACACCAAGTCCGTGCAGGCAGTGATGGCGGAGTCAGCAAAGTCAACGCCATTGATGGTCGTATTCGCCAAGGTGACATTGTGGTGACAGGAAGCAAGTCATTGGGCAGGAAGCCACCGGTCATGTACTCATTGACAGCGTAGGTGCCGCGCGAGGACATGGTTCTGTTGGCCCCCTATTGATGTCGGTCCACACTAAAATTGGCCGCCGTTTGCGAGTGATGCCGCGGTCCACGATGGGGACTCATTGACATCCTCGTATACAATTGCTGTTGAGGTCAGAGAATACTTTTCCTGATTGAACCGGCGGGCAGCATCGGACCCGCATGCAGGTCCCAACGGGAGCAAAACGATAGGCATCATTGCTGGCAGCCCATTGCTAGTGGAAATTGCGCCCAGGGCACCACAAAGGCAGTAGTGCCATTGACTTGAATCCTTTGAATGGCAGCGCCACCATTCCAAGTTGCACAAACAGGCTTGTTCAAGATGGAAATCTAATGATGTTGGTGGTCTCGTACAAGATCACAGTTGGCTGAAATAGGTTGCTGTACAACCGAACATGGCGACGGAATCAAAGGAGACGTTAAAACCAGGTGGCAAGTGCGACCAATCGCATAGCGATAAATGACGTCGCCATAAGATGATGGATTCAGGTCTTGCCATGGGGGCTGGCGCAATGGTGAGGGTCATCGTCGGATCAGGAAATGCGGCGTTGATCGGACAACCGTAGTAGATTCCTGGGGCTTGGGGGGTGAACGTGAGCAACCCCCTGGATCCGATACTTACCCGGTATAGCTAGAAACATAGAAGCAGAAACCGAAAGGCAGGGGTCACGGTTGGTCCTCAGACGTCATCTTGCGCGATCCCAGTCGGCGTATTGCCATCGAAGGGGTGGATTACAGGGAATGGATGTGATTGTGTAGCTATTCTGCGTATGAAGCGTGGGAAGGAGCAAGCAAAAGACAAGGAGGGTGGGGTTTTTCATTGGAGTTTATTCTCTGACTGAGTGCAAGTTGGTGAGAATTAACGCGATCTGCAAATGCTCATGATGGTGGGAAGTATTGCTAAAAGTAAAACGAGCCAAGTAACTCCTGTATGCTTTGGCTTCGTTTCACAATGCGTTTGAAATTTCGCCAGAGGCGAGCGGTCGATCAGCGTTCGGCGGGACGCCGTCGCTTCAAAAGTAAGGCCGCCGCCTCAAAGTGACGCTGCCGCCTCAAAAGTAAGGCCACCGCTTCAAAGTGACGCCGCCGCTTCCTTTATTTCAGCACGCTCCGCGAAATCACAATCTGCTGAATTCGCCAGCTCCCTTCGTAGATCCTGGAGATTTTCGCATCGCGGACCGGCGCGCTCCACGTGGCATTCGCGCACATAGCCTTGGCCGCCGTGGACTTGAATGGCTTCGCTCTAGACCTTCATCGCCACTTTGGAGGCGTAGTACTTGGATTATGGCGCTGTCAAATGGCAGTCCAAATGGTTGTCTTTGTCCCAAGCAGCCTTGAGGCAGAGCATTCTTGCGGCTTCGATTTCGGTGGCCAGTGTTGGCGATTTGGAATGCGACTGCTTGGTGGGTGCAATGATCTCCTTGCCTAATGCCTTCCTGATCTTGGAATATTCTTTTTCACAATTCGTAGGCGCCGCTTGCGATGCCAAGGGCTTGGGAAGATGTTGGCGGCCACCCGCCAAGGTCTTCATCGCAAACTTGAAGCCGAATCCGTCGTCGCCGATGGGGTTTTCCTTGGGCACGATCACATCATTGAATTCAGAATTGAAGGCAGATGTGAGCTGCGAATACCCATCTTGTTCTTTTCCTGGGGATTTGATCAGGTTCGCCTGACCCTTTTCAACGATCAGGACATTGATGCCCTTCTCAGGCCTTTTTCCTTGTCGGTTTGGGCGATGACCGGGGGGGGGCTGGCAGTGTCATATGTTGCTGTTGGTGATCCAGTTTTTGGTGCCATTGAGGTCGTAGTGGTCGCCCTTGTCAATGGCCGTGGTTTTTTATATTGGGTCGCATCCGAACCAGCTTCGGGTTCAAGTGGAGGCAGGTGCGCTGATTTTACAGGGCCATGGCACAGAGGTGGCTCTGCTTCAGCTTCGTCTCCAAAAGCTTCAAGGCCCCAATTGACCAGCGAATTGCAAACGCTCATGATCACGGTGGCTGCCGAGGCATTCAACCTTTGGCCATTTCTCCATGGCGGCGGCATAGAAACGGTGTCCACCCCGCCGCCATTATTCTAGGAGACCATCATACCGAGGAAGCCGCCGAGTTCGCCCATCATTTTGACTTGCGCATAGGGAAACTTGCTCTGCTCGTCGCGCTCGATCACGTCGTGCGCCAATTCGGCTCTGGCAAATTCACGGGCGGCGTCCCGGATCATCAAATGCTCTTCTTTCAGCTCAAAGTTCACAGCGATGCATATAAAGATACGTCCACTGATCCCCAACTCGAGAATGCCGGGGAATGGAAATTCAAATCAAACCGAAAATGTTTATCGTTCAAGCAAAAGACCGCCCAAGAACTTTTCTTTTTCTTCTTTTGGTCTCTTCTTCCATGATGTTGGCGATGGCGACATACACCGGGGTATGACATCCTTGTCTGTAGATGAATTCTGAAGGCGCTTACTTTCTACATATCATTCCTGGATGATGCTGTTCCTGGTCGATGCCTGAGAGGAAAAGGACTTCTTGGCAGGTGCATGTTTCTTGGCGGCAGAAATGCCCTTTGAGGGAATTTCTCCAAACCGCCGATGCCGGGAGATCATAGTCGAGCAGAACCACATCGATGTCGGGATGTTTGGCCAGGGTGCTCCAGCGCCGATCCGCCTGCGGGATTTGAAGGTAGAAACGAAGAAATTGCCAAAGACCTTGGAGCTTCTAGCCAAGATCATGCTGTAAATTCCTGTCAGTCTTCAACAAGAAAACTCTTCTAGATTCTGCATTGCTGCCTACCGATAAAGCTGCTTACTAATCCTAAAACCAACATCAGAATTCGCTTACCAGATTCCCGCTATAAAAACCCGATCCAATACAGCCTAAACGAATCTAACTATGCCCAAAGGCATTGCAATATAAAAATGACATCAAGGAAAATGTAGGAATTCATTCGTCAGGCACCAACCCCTAACTCCGGAAACATCGCCAAGAGCTTGCCATGCACCTTGTTGGCGACGGCACTGTCCTTCTGAATAAAGTCCTCGGCACCGGCTTGCATACATTCGTCAATTTTTACATCTGCTGCCACTCTAAACTGGAAAGCAACACCATCTTATTGCTGGACTTTGCTCCTTGATGAGCTTCAATACATCCAACCATTCATGGTCAGAGGAATAATCTAAAAACACGACGTCAGGCTTCCCGCCAAGTTCGTCGATGCGATCCTGCCTGATCTGGAATATGTCGAGTTCCACGCCGAACCTTGCCGAGCCAGTCCTCGACAAGAAATGCAAATATTTCATCGCCCCCCACCAGGCAGACTTTTTTGGACCCACTCATCTTGATAATGCTGAAAATAACTGTTGACGAAGGGCAAATTATGTAAAAATTCAAAACCGCCACCAACAACAATTGGGGAATCTTGTGGTTATTGCTGCTCAAATCTTACCCAGAATGCAGACAATCAGGCACTCCAATCTTCGCCAAATAGATTTCGCAATCCTTACACTCTGGCCATATTTTGGGTATTCTTGACGAACTCCCCCTGCTACGCCCTCCTGAAACAAGTCGATCAGGCCTCCTTCAAGTGATCTCGGTGGCAGGTGCCTGCGTTTTGCCTTCGCCTTTGTCAAAATGAAAAGTGACACTGAAGTCCTGTTTCAAACGTAGCCAGGCATCAAATCGTTTCCCGGTCTTCCCCAAAATCCCTGTACCCACCCGGTCGTCTCCCTGCTCGTGAGCAAGTCGACCAAATGTTCGCGCTCCACCAATTTGCCTGCAATCGTCGGTCGAAGTGTGAAGTCGCATCCTCTTTAGCACGCGAACATCCGAATGCCTGCTTTCGTTTTTCAGCAACTTGCCTTCCTTTGCACGCAAAGTGCGACATCGGCAAGGTCATAGTCGGGCATTGCGGCATAGGCTGCTCCCGGCGAACCGTTCCCCGTGGCATTTCTAGCCGCGCGTTGCTCCGCCGCCTCAGCACAAACCCGACGACCTGCTGCGCATAGCTCCTGACCCTCTTGCATGAATTTGTCTGAGGATATTGACCTTTTCGTAAGCACCAGCTTGGGAGCCGCATTCCCATTCGCCAGTGAGCCTCCGGGACTCGCAATGGGCTGCTCGGAACAAGCCCGATCAAGGCGATGCCTCTGCCCGTCGGAATGAGCTTTTTCTTGTCGCGGATGATGTACCCGGCGCTCGAGGAGGCGCCTGATCATGCCCAAGGCGCGCGTCGCAGGCGTAACGCAATCCACCGTCCTTCATCGCCTGACGCAGGTCGTGTCATCCTCCATTTCCTTGCCTGCCGTTTCCATCATCGCCAAGATGCTCACCGGAGTGGATACTGGTGCCTTGGTCTTTCTTGGCAATTTTTTGATGACGGGAAGAATGTCATTCGCGGCCATCAATGGCAGCGCGCATTTTCCTTTTTTTGTCCTTTTCGTCGGGATCGGGCCGGTTTTTCCTGGGCTTTGCGCTTGGCGAGGGCTTTTTCCAATGCGAAATAGATTTCCGCCATCCAACGACGGAGATCATCGTGCCTTTGGCGCGAAAGGCTTGGCCGGTGATTGACTAAAAACGATGTCGCTGAGCTCCTTTGAAAGTTTCCATGAAAACGCCTATTTAGCGCCGCACGACCATGTCGTAGATCAACATAGCTCCTGCGTCATTCCGGCCTTCGACGGGATTGGTCTCAGTCGGAAATGATGGCGGTGATCACGCACCTTGGCGTCGTTGAAATAGTTTTTGTCCTTAAGATGCCAATCGCTTTTGCCTTGGCGACAAAATGCACATGTTTACATGCGGTCGACGTTGTGTCCAGTAATTCGGGAACCAAGGGAAAATGTCGTTTATTGTGGGGTACCGCGAATCGGTACGCGGGTAGGTGAGCGTTTTGTGTATTTTTCTTATAGAGGTCCTGCGTGTTGTCGAGGGTATGCTGCGCTGGAAAAATTGTAGCGCTTGTTGGCACCTTTGGAAGCGTGGTCAAGCCATACAGCAAGGGCGGCCCTTCGGTCTTGGGCTTCATGACCACGTCAGGTGCGCAAGCGCTCGTCCTGGTGCGCCCCAAGACTTGCGTTTCCCTTTCCTCCAGGAAACGTTCGTGGTATTTGCCGGAACCATTTCGCCCAGGAATTGCTGCCCGCTTCTTTCAAGGTGAGGATCAGCTCCCAACAGGTTCTTCAGGCTTGAAACCGACCGCTTCGGAGAGGCGGCCGACCAGCAAACCTGAGGACGGGGTTCCGAAACTCGCCCGAGGAAAGCGGCTGATTTTTCTTGGTGTCGGTGCTTTTAGCGTCGACAATGGCGGCTGATAGCCAAATTTCAGTGTAGGCCCGCGGCG
>JADKCL010000020.1 GCA_016718825.1 Bacteroidota bacterium
GGCATTGGCACTGATGCCGGACCAGACCGTGCGCGACTATGCGGTATCTGGTGCGGAGGTGGTGAAGCCGGATGCACTTCAGGCGCTGGTGGAAGAAGAATTTTTGAGAGTACAATCAGAGGCTCCGGATCTGATCTTTTGTACCGCTACCCACGAAGTTCCCACGCCTCCTGAAACTCCAAGAACATATAGCGATTTCCGCAGTGATATTCAGGCATAGGCGCCGGCCGGAAGATCCTACCATAAATTCCGATCCCGGGGAGTATAAATACCCCCATTTCCCTAACATTTCGTCCGAAGAGTTCAAATTGGAGGGTCATGCTGCTTCTAATACTCCGTTCCCAATCGATCCTCAATCGGCATCCCGACGCTCAACGCCGCTCCCAAGAACGTATTGATCTGTATCTGGGCTTTCGGCCAACATTAACGGAGTTTCGGGCGGAGTCCGCCGCCACGGAGATTGTTGTGTATTAACGCGCTCGGGTGAGTCCATCAGGGGAAACCGTCCTGTGAGATAATTGGGCCGGTCGTATACTTACCGAACAACCCAGTCTCTCGTAGCGGTGGGCAGATCGGGGTACTCCAACGAGGAAGCATATTCAGCGTAACATAAGGTGTACGCCACCCAGCCGTGACGGCAAGATCACTGATGCCTTGCACGCTGGTAGTGCCGGGTCGTGCGAATCGCTCCAGTTATAGAACGGTGCATCGACGCGCGGAACAGATAGTTTCCCCGGAACGGCAGATCGACACGGGCCACGTTATCGTTACCTTGTCGCTCTCCTGAGGAGGTCGCGGTATGTGGAAGACTGGCTGCATTCCCCACAATGGCGGTAGGATCGGATCCACCGCGGCTCCCAATTCAGAGACGTTCTGCCTCTTCCTGTTATCCCAGTGTCACTGGTTTGGGGCCTAGCCTGCTGAGGGGGCCGGTGTTTCTTGGAGGCGCGACATCAGGTTTCTCCTATGACGCCAGCCGTCTCCTTTGGCGTGCCTGATGCTGGGCCACTCCCCGCTCGGTGTGCGGGGAAGCTGAATCTTCCCCTCGTACTTCGAATTAGGAGCACAGTGTCCCGAGCAGTGATAGGGCCCCTATAAACCGGGTATTCTTTTTATGGAGACGCCTGATTAGCCAAAATGTTTGTGAATGGATTCTTGTAATCTTCGGATCCCGGTCTATTTCAATGGCGGCTGACGATCTGAAAGAGTGCAAGATCTTGATTGATATGCTGCGCGGGTAACAAGGTGGCAAGTATAGTGCGAGCCATTTTGAAATATTTGTTTAATATTCCTCTTTAGCAAATATTTTGCATTAACTATTTTTATATCAGCATAATCGTTTATTATATAATTTATTAACCGCCCACTCAACACGCCCAATGTGATGTTACCAACAAACGAATGCTTAACAGCTATAAGTTTACTTTAAAATCAAATAAATTTATTGAATAATCTCTTGTCAAAATAATCTAATCAATTCAATTTTTATAAAATTTATTATGCGCGCGCCAATTTTACGAAGTTTTCTTTTCTGTTGTTTTTCGTTATGGTCTGCTGGAGTACTAGCGACTCCCAGCGCCGAAGATATTATTACTTCGCTGGCCTAAAACCGAGATCAATTAGCCAATCTCGACAAGGGTAAAATCGTAGCTGTTGAAATTAATGAAGCGACTCAGAAAGAATGGGCAATGGGACTGGTCATGTATCCTGCCACTCCACCGGCAAAATTATCGCTTACTTCAAGCGGCGACTTGCTTCGATCGACTCCGGTATCACGGAACATGGCAGCGCCACAACCAAATTCGACATAGACCGCTTTCAAGGGATTTTCTTTACGCTTAAACAAGGTGACGAGGCCGGATTTGATAGCTGCGGCGGCGGGCGACCAGTTTTAATTTGTCCGCAAGGGAAATAAAAGGCTTCGCGGCGCTAAAGGAGCTTAGCCGGTGCTGATAAAGCTACGATAGCTGCAGACGTGTCACTGCGACTGCACCGGCAAAATTCTGTTGCCACGCTGGCAACGAAACTTATCTAAGGGTGGCTTGGGAATTGACCCTACGCACGCGATGGAACAGACGCAAAGCCTGCGGAATTACGTACCGCAACCGCCAGCAGCAAATATTTGCAAAGTTTTCCAGATCTACGCATAAGGCTTAGCCGGATTATCCAGAAAAATTGCCATCTGGTGCCGAAGAACAATTTTTTTGGCTCAACCGGACAGTGGAAAACCGGACTACGGCTGTTCTTAGCCATCGCGTTTTACAGACTTCCGATACCGCTGACCAATTATCGCAAAGCAATTCCACGATGGGCACTCCTACAGTTCCAGTCATCTGGTAGTCGGTTGCTTTCCCTGCCACGGTGGCTCCATCGTGTTTATGTCGCGACGGACTCCGCTGAATCAGATAGCTGGCTTGAGCCGGTAGTTTTGAAGCACCAGTATTAGTCGCGAGCATTTGAAAAAACAAATGATCAAGAACTTGGAACGATTGCGTTCTAAAATTTAAATCCTTCTGAAGCAGAAAAATATAAAGAGTCCGAAGATTACCCTGACGGCAATGGTTGTCCAGTGTTCTTATGGCCTGAAGTAGCGGGTTGGCCTTGAGCGGCTGCCGAGAAAGAGCATTCACCAAATCAAGTGTCAACGACACCAGACTTTATCCAGTGACGCTGAATCGAAGCAATGGCGCGATTGAAGAACGGAAATCAGCGTTTCCTGGGTGAAAAGCCGCGTCATGCGCCACGCGGAGGCTTCCCGGCGGAATCTTCTTGTCGAGGTCAAAAACCTTTCGCGACTATGCTGGGTTGCCGGTGATTCGCGCGTGCCGCCCGGACTTATCTTTGATGTAAGTTTGGCGATCTGTTCACGATTCGATTGGCCGGCAACATTATCGCGGAAGACGTGATTGGCACTTTGCAATATGCCGTGGCCATTTGCATACCCCGTTGAAGGTAGTTGTGTTGGGCCATGAAGGCTGCGAAGTACCGTTACTGCCGCAATTGAAATGACTCATAAGGAGTCAAGGGCCAGAGCACATCGAGGCGCTGATCAAATTAATTAAGCCTGGTCTAAGCAAACTTGATTTTAAGCAGGGTAAAAGGGTGCGTTGCTGAAACTTGCTGCCGTAGGGCGAACGTTCGATGGTCCATGCTCCGGCTGTCTAGTTCTCCGGGAGGAAAACAAGCACTCCGAGAAAAACGTGCGACTCTGGCGGGGGCGTTTATGGAGGTTGACAACGGGTCGCGTTCATTTCCTCGATTAGATTAGATTTTATCCTTCGATCCCTTATTCCTGCCGTTAAAGAACAAAAACTTCTCTGATTACATAGAACTTTAGCCTTCTAAGCAAAGTAAATTACACTCATAGACATTCCTCTCATTTAGTAAAATCAAGTTCCAAACTTTTGGTGTAACTAGTAATTTACCTGACAGTATAACCTCGACCTTCAAAGCGGGTTGCATAGGCGCGCTAGAAACACTGTTTACTGCTGCGCTGTAGCCTGTTGTTGTTGTGCTGCTGCCTGATCATTGCTGGCTCACTTTCCCGTTGTCTTGCGCCACCGAGCAGTGTTCCTCAATGCACCAATTGCGGCACCCTTGCCGGCATCGCCAGCAGTACTAATGCCGCTCCGCCAGCCGCCAGGCGGCACCTCTTATCCGCTCGCCACCAACGTTTATTTGCGGCGGTGCTACTACATATTGGGAAGCTGCGCCGGATCACTTAGCCCGTTTGCCCCTTAGCCCGTGCGCTACATTCCGGCCTCATCCCTTTGTTGCTGCGACGCTGACTGACCCTTTGCGGGATAAATGACCTGCTTGCTATCGCTGAGAAGAGACTGACGAAAGCTGTAAACAATACTGCTGACGTTATCGATTTAAAATCATCTTCCTTCCTTTATATATATTTAAAATCTGTTTATCTGACTAAAACCTATTTATGCTGGATATCTGTCTCATTCCACCAAAGGAATGAATTCAGCAGCTCGTAGCGTATAAGGGCTCAATTTTATTCTCAATCTGAATGTAAGCGTACCTTACCCACCTCAGGAAGGATTTTGGTGAGCCTCGGCCATAAGACTGCTTTAAATTAACCTCGGCCACCTCAATTGCAATAGCTTCATCAAGTAATTCCTTTGCCGTTTGATTTAACACCGCGCCCTTACTGTAGGCTAAAGAATAGTCATTAATTAGTTTGGCCATGCGTTCGTTGATTTGATGCAGATCCTGCTGGTAGCATCGTAGACAGGCCAGAACTCCTTCGCTTCAGCGTCAGTCAGATTCATGTTATCCGCAACTAACAATTTCTTGTCTGCAGTGATCTTCTGACGCAATATTTCCATATTGCTAGTTGCATCGTTTTCGTCAGCGAATGCGGGCAGGATAAGAGTTGCAGCTAGAATAAACAAAATAAGGCGCAACATATTCGTCAAATATTTTCTTCATCTTCAAGGACTCCATCCATTATAAATTAAGGTTAAGGTTAACAGGCTGAGCTTTGTGTGGGATGTTATTCTTGATTGATTGGAATTACAAGTAATCCGCACAAGCCACTGAGAAGATTAATGAAGAGGAGGTGGTGGCGGATTGCCGGGTGGAGGCGGTGGTGGAGTAAAATCCGCTGGTGGTGTTGAAATTCTTGGGCTAACATTGCTATTTACAGGTTGGTCTCTGCTGATATTACCTGAGACAGGTACACGATGGCCTTTTGCATACATACATTGAATGTAGCCGATGTCATAGCGCTGTTGACTTTCATAACCTGAAGATGTGCCAGTGCTTAATCCCATTAGCGCGCCACTAAAAGGCCTATACCTGAACCTATGGCAGCTCCTTCAGCACCAGCTATAGCAACGCCGGAAACAGCGCCTAACCCAGCTCAATGGCTGTACTTCCTATACCGCTAGTCCGGGATGATTGTTGCGGAGTCTGGCCGCCAATTTGTTGATAAGCATAATCTCTGCATTCATTATCATCCTGACGAAACTGGTCAAACTTTTACCAGTGCCGGGTAACGTCATAACGCTTTGGGCCCGTTGGCAGGTTTGCGCAGGCAGTTAGTAGGAAAGCAATCAGTAATGTAATCAACCTTGTTGTTATGAACATGTTTTATCTCTCTGCGTTATTGTGCAAGCGGTTGCGGAGCGACCTGTAACCAGCCGCCTGGGCAATTCTTGACGTAAGGATAGTAGCCATCCGGATTCTGGCAATAGTACCAGTAATTGGTTCTTGGCTGGACTGGTTGAACCTGTTGCTGTATATATACACAGGGGAGTTGAAGGCACTATCACAGTTCGTGGATAAGCATAATAAGGTGGAGTAATAAGGGGGTCGCCATATCCATAACCGCCAAAGCCACCGTATCCACCATATCCATAAAATCCGGGACCATAATAACCTAAACCAATATTTAGATGACTATGCCCATGACTACTATGGCTACCCTCATGACCATAACTACCTGCAGGATGCCCGCCCCCAGGATGGCTACCTCCTCCAGAATGAGCTCCTCCCACCGAATGACCGCTTCCTCCACTATGACCGTTCCGCGCTAAAACGGAATGGCTTACGATTATTGCAAGCAGGGCGAAGATCAGAAATATCAATCTAATATTTTTCATAAGAGGCCAATTGTGCATTAGTAGTGAAAGACAAAGTTGACTCTAAATACCAACTAGTTATAAAGCAGCTTTCTTGTCACAGACTGGTAATCATATCCCATCCACTAATATAAGGAGGATATTCATAAAACCATTTATTTTATTTGACAGATTGCGAACTTCATTAGTTTCAGTCTTTCAATTCGGGGATACACTTCAAAGCATGGAGTGAAATCGGATTCAACTGAACGAGGCTCGGTAAGTGCTGCGAAACTAAGTAACGAATATCAGGATCGGTAATGTTGTTAACTGATATGGGATTACGCAGGATAAGCAGTACTGGCCTCCTTGTCTGAGTAGCTAGCCCGGATATTGCATGAATTGCACGCGCCCTCACTTGTCTTGATTCCACAAGGAATTTGTCTCAGTCAGGTGTATGAATAACTACACCGTTTCTTCGAAAAATCCCTTGTGAAACCAATATCATGCGTGATCATCGTGCGAATTCATGCAATATCCGGGCTAGTAAGCGTGAAGATTTAGCCAATTGAACTGCCATAGAATAAAAGATTTCCCGAAAGGGATGGGCAAAAAGTTGGCGTGTATGTACGGGTTTGGATTGAGGGAAAATAAAACGCCCCAGATCAGAAAGATCGAGGGCGTTTTGGGAGGGAAATGTGAGCTCTTAAATCACAGATGAATATTCTCATTTTAATTGCTGCGACACAATGCGGCATAATGTCGCACGTGTTAATTCATATATGTAAAGAAGTACATAGAAAAATTCTTAGGACTCTGATTCATAAGAAATTATTAATGTCCGTAATCCTATAACTATATTTCATACCAAGGTGCGGCAATTTGCCACATTTCCTGAATAGTGTTGTCTCCATAATTGATAGCACATCTCAGATTGAGATCGCATTAAGACAGTTGAGTCGGGAGTCGGAATCGGATATGGTAGGCTTCTTCAAAAGAAGCGATGAGGCAACATGGGCGTCATTAGAGTGATCGTATTATTATGAATATGAAAAATTCAATCGAGACCAAACTCCAATCACTGCGACCACAGTTTTTGGAAGTAACCAATGAGAGCTACATGCACAATGTAGCGGAGGGGTCAGAATCCCATTTCAAGGTGACTATCGTTTGTGATGAATTTAATGGAAAAATGCTTTTAGCTCGTCATCGAATGGTCAACAACATCCTGGCGGATGAGCTTGCTCATTCTATTCATGCTCTCGTTCTACACACAATGACTATCGAAGAATGGTTTGAAAAGCACGGATCACCCAATAATTCTCCGCCATGCCTTGGCAGCTCAAAATCCAAATAATCCTGGAACAACCGCTTTCAGCTTCGACACGTTAATCAGTCTGAGTCAATTGCTCAAGTTCTTGGTGTATATTTACGGAGTATTTAAAGTAACTTTCGAGCCACCAGAACTAACCCGGATATTGTATGAATTCGCATGATGATCACGCATCATATTGGTTTCACAAGGGATTTTTCTAAGAAGCGGTGTAGTTATTCATACACCTGACTGAGACAAATCCATTGTGGAATCAAGAGACAAGTGAGGGCGTGTGCAATTCATGCAATATCCGGGCTAAGTAAAGGAGAAATCTAATGAACGAGAAATTTGACAAATCAGCTGTGCTGAACTGCCTCAGTAAGATCCTTGAACTTGAGTTGGCTGGTGTGGTGCGTTACACCCACTATGCTTTCATGATCTATGGTTACAATCGTATTCCAATTGTTTCGTGGTTGCAGGAACAGGCTGATGAATCCTTAGTTCATGCTCGAGAGGCAGGCGAAATGATCACTTACCTGGGTGAGCATCCATCCTTGGCAATTGGTCCTTTGCTGGAAACACATCAGCATGACATTGGCGACATACTGCGAGAGTCTCTGGAACATGAGCGTGCGGCGCTGGCGGTTTACAAAGAATTGTTGTCCCTTGTCGATGATAAGTTCGTGATGCTTGAAGAGTATGCGCGCCGGATGATCGCTGCAGAAGAGATGCACCAGGGTGATGTGGATAAAATGCTGCGTCGGCCGGGTGCTGTGGAAACTTTCTCAGAGACGAAAAAGGGTTAGCCGGAATACTTGATCAGAATAGCGTGAGATTTTCTGATTTTTACTTCTTCAATATTAATCAACTTTAGCATAACGAAACGTTATCTTACCTAAATGCAAGGAAGAAACATGAGAACTGTTCAGGGGATTGGTCTAGGGTTTGTTGTGATACTGTTCACCGCATGCACCTCAGTGGGAAGTTTGGGTATTGTCACAAAACCAAACGCCGATGCTGCGAACCTTCTCAAGTCAGGGAAAAATTTTCAGGAACTCGGTCCTGTCGAAGGGAACGCCTGTCGGCACTTTATTCTGGCCATCATTCCGTTTGGAGATTCTGCTTTTTCAACAGCCGTGGACAACGCACTTGCTCAAAAAGATGGCGATGCCTTGATCAATGTCACCGTATCCAGCAGCCTCTACGGATTCATTCCTATCTATAATGTTTACAGCTTCACTTGCACCAGTGTAAAAGGGATAGCCATTAAATTTCAGTAGTTCCCTGTGATCGAGATGCTCTTCGAAGAGTGTTAATCAGCGCCAAGAATTTACCACTTTCAGCATATATAACTTTCCAGTATATAAAAATTCCTTTTAAGAAACAACGTAAAATGAATTATCTCAGATTGAATTTGACGATATTTAAATAAAGTAGTGTCCATGAAAAATCTCCGATGGAAATCGCACAGTCGTGTACTATTTAATTTTCCGGTTGCCGCTGGTATTGTAGTGATTATAGGCGTGCTGATCGTCTCCGGACTCATCAACGAGTCTTCCCGCGGAAAGTCACTGGTCCAGGCGTTAGGGATTCCTCGCCTTGCCGTCATTGCCCATCGTGGCGCTTCCTATCTCGCTCCGGAAGAAACGCGGCCGGCATTTCTGATGGCCCGCGAACTCGGCGCTGACTACCTTGAGTTTGACATTCAGCGCACCAAAGACGGTGTGCTCATTGCCTTGCACGATGATGATCTCTCCCGGACTACTAACGTTGCTGAGGTCTTTCCGGGTCGTGAGAAAGACACGATCGACAACTTTACGTTCGCTGAATTGCAGCAGCTCGATGCAGGATCCTGGTTCAACCGCCAGAATCCGGACCGGGCCCGCGATTCCTTTAAGGGCCTCGGCATTCTGCGGCTCGAGGATATCATCCAAATCGTTGAGTCCGGCTCGAATCGTCCTGGGATCTATATCGAAACCAAGGCGGCGCAGCGCTTCCCGGGGATCGAGCGGCAACTCGTTGAAACCCTTGCCGCTCACGGGTGGATCAATGGTAGAAAATCCCAGGTCCCGATCCGGCTGATCTTTCAGTCATTTGAACTGGACAGTCTCGCCCGATTGAAGGAGCTGGCTCCCGATATCCCGCGACTGCTGCTTGTCGATGAAGTCATGACGAGCAGGGTTGGCTGGGAAGGTGTCTTGCAACAGGCGACAGAAGTCGGTGAAGGAATCGGGACGTGGGGATATCATTGGGCGTATGGTTCGCATTGGTCGCTCAAGGATACGCCCACCCGGCATATCATGACCTGGCCCTGGTATACGCGCGAAGCGCATCGGGCCGGATTGTTTGTGCATGCCTGGACGATCGACGATCGTTGGGAAATGTGGCTGGTGCGGGTTGGCGGTGCTGACGGTATCTTCACTAATCGAGCGGAGCTCGCTCTGGCTACTTATGGCCGGGCTAGCTCCGACGATCTCAATAGCCTCTGGAATAAGATCGGTTATTAGCCCGGATATTGCATGAATTGCACACGCCCTCACTTGTCTCTTGATTCCACAAGGGATTTGTCTCAGTCAGGTGTATGAATAACTACACCGCTTCTTCGAAAAATCCCTTGTGAAACCAATATCATGCGTGATCATCGTGCGAATTCATGCAATATCCGGGTTAGTGACCCCCCCGATTGCCTGGTCTTTTCACTACTGTCCAAGATCACGAGTATCGCCATACTGTTCTCGCAGATCCCCGGATATCTCTCGCCCCCTTGCTTGAGATATGCTGTTTTTCATGGATAAAATTTGTTTAAATATATCATCTACATATACAGCGCAGAGGATTAATCGCCAAGCAGAGTTATCTTTATGACGGTTTCTTTATTTTGCGATCCGGTAATGTTGCCGGATTTGAATTAGATTAAATCAATTGGCTTAGATTTACTTGGTGTATCTTTAAAACTTTCTTCTGTTGTCTTTAACGGAATTTGTTGAAATGCAGGAACCCTTAATTGTATGGGTTGACCAACCAGTATTTTTACTAGAATGATTAACCGAGCTATGCTCAATGTATTCAAACGCGCCAGTCAATCTATTGACCTCGGTTTTAAATACAACTGTCGATTTTTTATGACCATCTTTATGCCCAGTAATTTCTTTTTTGGAATAGCTGGAAAACAAAGAATCATTGGTGAAAGTTGAGCTTTCTACTTCTATCTCGACTGTTCCATCGGGATTTTCATTAATTTCTGGGGGAAACTGCTTATTCGTATTTCTTCTATAAAAACGATATACTTGATTTTCGGTTGAGAAACTGCAATTCTGAGTGTTGGGGCTAGCTGAGGATTTTTGTTCGCAGCTATTAGGGATACAATGCAAAATGATAAATGGACCTTCTTCGCTATTCTTGCCTTCTTTCTTTTTTTCATCAGCCAATACCGTACTGCAAAGGAGCATAACTATCAATGCCAAAAACAAATTTCTCATCAATTTTCCAATGTAGAAGGTATTTATTAAGAAACAATAACTTTTATATATTTTAATTTAGATTTCTTGATCTTAAAAGAGACAATATTGCTTTCGGTAAATTTGCCGGGAGCCGCAACAGATAAAACCAGAAATGAATTATCGAGCATGTCTGGTGTGTGAGTCAGGAATATATCGTTATTAGGGGAACCAATATAGATTAAATGGATCTACTACAATATAAATCGACTCTCCTTTTTATGTTTGATTTAACCGCATCAACCAGTGCAGATAGAAAAATTGCATAGCCGGATGGTTGAATACATTCCTTTGCCAGTGCTCATTGGGTACTGGTTTTTTTTTGCCTGTTGATTCTGTTGCGGGAAAATTTACCCGAACAGTATTTTACGCATGAATACACGCGAAGAACTTTTCTCAATTTATATAGTATCATTTCCTATCAAAGTTAAACTTTCGATTCGCCGTGCTATTGCCACGGGGTAGTTTACTAAGGAAGCTCTGAATAACCTTCATGTGTCATTCCGAACAAAGTGAGGAATCTTTGGTAATCAATACGATAGATTTCTCGCTACGCTCGAATTAACAGTTATTCAGAGCTCCCCTAAAAAACCGTGTTTATTTTTTCTTATCAACAAACCCTATCCTCATAGTAGGTAGCGTATGTTACGTTTTCTGAGTTCACTTTTTACAACAACGGCGGAGCGGGCAAAAGGCTTGGATGAAACCTTGATCGAGGCAGCCATCGAGCGCGTAGTGGATGGCACGGATCGGCGTATCCGTGCCATCGGGCAGTATCGAAAACGCCTTCGTCAGCCCGTTGAACTGGCCGTTACTCATGTGATTGCTCTCGTCGATACCTTGCCGCCGCCGATAGAAATTAGCCCGCGGGCATTTAGCGAGGATGCACGATTACGCGCGTTCTTCGTTTCGACCAGCCATCTGCGCGAAGTTCTCGGAAGCTTCAAGACTGTGCGCAACTACCTGATGGACCTGACACCTACTCCTGAGAAGATTTTCGGTCTTCTGAATATGGCTATGGAGGAGCGCAAAGTGTTCGGGGTAGAGCTCGTTGGAGACACCCTGCGCCGGGATGTTATGCAAGTTACGGTGAGTTTTTCCAATCACCGCTACGTTGGACCCACCAGCAATGAGCTGGATACCCGTCGTGAACTAAAGAAACGTGCCTTTGATTTCTTGATAGAAAAGGCTCTGGAAAGCATTGCGGGTGAGCGGAGCAAACAAATGGAGCTGGAGCGCCAGCGGCATCTCCTGAAACGAAAGCTTGATACCATGAAAGCTGGGAATTGGGGACTTAATGCGATGCTGGCCGATCTCGAACAGCAGTGTCCTGATCTTGCAGCTCTCGAAACGGAGATCGAAGCAATCAATGTGGAACTGGGACAATTCCATACTGATAATATCAGTCTTGAAGCGAGTCTTGCGTGTGTTGCTGATACCTTGAGCCATCCTGCAGACTGGCTTGCATCTCGTGAGATTAGTCTGCGCCTTGATTCCATGGGAATCAAGATTCAAGATTCATCAGCGGCAGCATCAAGGGAGATTGTGTTGACCGAGATTTTTTCCGGAGCGGAGATACGAAGGATTATACTTTTGGGGTATATTGCACCACCAGATATACCGGAGCCATCGGATCTCTGGCGAGAGGCACAGCGTTACCTGTAAGTGCGATGCGTGTCATTTGCGGTACCGGCCGGGGCAAAGATTTGCATGACGTGATCCCTACGATTGTTTCGTGAGGGCCGTCAGAATGTTTTTTTATTTATTATTGGGAGGAAAATATGACCGAGAATTTAAACGACCTTGGGGTTGCGATGGCGCTTCTGGAGAGACTCACGTCGCAGACGCTGCCAAGAGCCCTTGAAATCAAGAAAAGAGTTGACCGCGGCGAGCTATTGTCTGAGAGGGATATTGATTTTCTCCATACACTGTCCGAGCGAGCCAAAGAGGTGAAGCCCCACGTAAATCGACTTCCGGAATACCAAGGGGTGTATGCACAGGCGGTACATCTCTATAAGGAGATTACTGAACAGGCGCTTCTTAACGAGAAAGGATCAGTACCGCCCGAGTAGATTCAATGACAATATGCCTTCATACCATTTTCGGTTTAACCTGAGTCTGGGTCAGACAGGCATTAAGAAGTCTGGATGGTAGTTCAGCTTCCCATGCTCACCGGTTAAAACGGTAGCAAAATTCGTTAAGATACTCTTGTCAGTATTTTGACGATACGCCGTGAATTCGCAGCTTCGCCCGAGGTGTAGTTGGCGTCCATTCCATTACTTAGTACGGTTTTACTCGATCCGATCAGGTATTTTCCACTGCTAATACTTGGTGTCTCGTGCTTTCCCGCGGGCATCTTGTTTGCTGCCTCGCTTGTCTTGCCGGCATTCCGCCCGTGACTTTTCATCTCCCGCACGGCATTCATCTTTGGCCCCTCTTGCCTCCTGACGGGCATCCTGCTTTATTTCTCGCGCTTCGCGCCGTTGCTCGCCCTGTTCGGTTGCGTAGCTCGTCAACGGTGCTATCAACACTGCAGTTGCTATGGCCATGCCTGATACGACAACTTGAAAACTAGTTTTACGATTCATGTCCTTGCTCCTTAATAGTAAAAGTACTACTCATTTTAACCATAAGATTGAATTATTGAAATAAGGATTATGCTTATATCGTAAATCAGCGTGACTTGATAATATATATATGTCCCGTTACATGATAGAAGGAGTTTTAAAAATGGCCGACACCGAACAAAAAACTGTACCTGCCAGCAATCCGCTGAGTGCCGAAGAGTTGCGCGCGATGGACGCTTGGTGGCACGCCTGCAATTACCTCTCGGTGGGCATGATCTACCTGCGTGACAATCCGCTGCTCAAGGAGCCGCTCAAGATCGAGCATGTCAAGCATCGGCTCCTTGGACATTGGGGAGCGAGTCCGGCGCTATCATTTAGCTGGGCACACCTCAACCGCCTGATCAAACGCGATAATCTGGATGTGATCTTCATGGCTGGCCCTGGACACGGTGCGCCGGGCGTCCTCGGGCCTACGTATCTGGAAGGCACCTATTCCGAGGTCTATCCCGATAAGAGTGAAGACGCGGAGGGGATGCGCAAATTCTTCAAGCAATTTTCCTTTCCTGGTCAAATCGGATCACATGTCACACCGGAAACACCCGGGTCCATTCATGAGGGCGGCGAGCTGGGCTACAGTCTGTCGCATGCCTACGGCGCCTGTCTGGATAATCCCGAGCTGATCGTTGCCTGCGTGGTGGGTGATGGCGAAGCCGAGACCGGGCCACTTGCCACCGCCTGGCATTCAAATAAGTTCATCAATCCGATTCGCGACGGTGCAGTGTTGCCGATTCTGAATCTCAACGGTTATAAGATCGCCAATCCGACCATTCTTGCGCGCATCAGTCATGAGGAACTGGAAGCTTTGTTTGTCGGCTACGGCTACACACCGTATTTCGTCGAAGGTTCGGACCCCGCCGAGATGCATCAGCAGATGGCGGCCACGCTCGATGCAGCTGTCGCCGAGATTCGCGCTATTCAGGAACAGGCCCGCAGCAGCGGCGAGGCCGAACGTCCCCGCTGGCCGATGATCGTGCTGCGTTCGCCCAAGGGTTGGACCGGTCCGAAGGAGATAAATGGCCACAAGGCAGAGGGTTCATGGCGCTCCCATCAGGTACCCTTTTCAGACGTCCGGACAAATCCCGCGCACCTCAAGCTATTGGAAGACTGGATGAAGAGCTACAAGCCCGAGGAATTGTTCGACGCGAACGGCCGCTTCATCCCGGAGTTACGTGCGCTCGCCCCCCAAGGGCAACGACGCATGAGCGCCAACCTGCACACCAATGGTGGCCTGCTGCGCAAAGAGCTCAAATTGCCGGACTTCCGTAACTATGCGGTGGCGGTAAAAGAAACCGAGAGAGGCAAGGTGTTGTGCGAGAATACGAAGCCGCTGGGTGAGTTCCTGCGCGACGTGATGCGCAACAACATGACCAATTTCCGTGTTTTTGGGCCCGATGAAACGGCCTCCAATCGCCTGCAGTCGATCTACGAGGTGAGCAAGAAGGTTTGGATGGCGGATCTGTTGCCCGAGGACGCTGATGGCGGTGAATTATCCCGCGATGGACGGGTGATGGAAATGCTCTCTGAACACACCTTGATCGGCTGGCTGGAAGGCTATCTTCTCACTGGCCGGCACGGTTTTTTCCATACCTACGAAGCCTTTGCCCATGTGGTTGATTCCATGTTCAATCAGCATGCCAAGTGGCTGGATATTTCCAAGAATCATGTGCCATGGCGTGCTCCGGTGGCGTCGCAGAATATTCTGCTGTCCTCCACGGTTTGGCGTCAGGATCACAACGGTTTTTCGCACCAGGATCCCGGCTTCATCGATCTGGTTACCAACAAAAGCCCGAGTGTCACCCGTATTTATCTGCCGCCTGACGCCAATACCCTGCTGGTGGTGGCAGATCAGTGCCTGCGCTCGACCGACTGCATCAATGTCATTGTCGCCGACAAACAGAAGCATCTGCAGTTCTCCACCATCGATGAGGCGATCGTGCATTGTGCCAAGGGTATCGGTATCTGGTGTCGCGCCAGTAATGATGAAGGCGTGGAACCGGACGTGGTGATGGCATCCTGCGGCGATGTGGCAACCCAGGAGGCGCTTGCGGCGACCGCTTTGTTGCGCGATCATTTGCCTGATCTGAAGGTGCGCTTTATCAACGTGGTGGATCTCTACAAAATGCAACCCGTAGCGGAACACCCGCACGGCTCTACCGACCGTGAGTTTGACAGTTTGTTTACCACCAACAAACCGGTGATTTTTAATTTCCACGGTTATCCCTGGCTGATTCACAAGCTCGCCTATCGCTTTAAGAACCACGAAAACCTTCACGTGCGTGGTTACAAAGAGCGCGGCAACATCAACACGCCGCTTGAGCTTGCGATCTTGAATCAGACTGATCGTTTCACTTTAGTTATTGATGTCATTGACCGCGTACCCGGCCTTGCAGGCAGAGCTGCGCATCTGAAGGAACAGATGAAGAACGAGATTATTCAGAATCTTGCCTATGCGCATGAGCATGGCACCGATCGCGATGAATTTACTAATTGGGTGTGGCCGTATTGAGCTAAAGTACTATGAGCAAGCAACCATCATCACGCACTCCGGGTCAGGCAACTGTGAGTCTGGCTGACGAGGAAGCGGTCAAGCGTATTCTCATGGAGACATTGTTCGGCCTATGGACGGCGGCGAACAATCTTACTCGCCTGCGCCCGTCTAAGCGCGAGCGCTATCGTGTCACGATTTTCGGCTCGGCACGCACCCAACCAGGGCACTGGGTGTATCAGGAGGTTAAGCGTATGGCTGAGGCGCTGGCGTCCATGGGTTGCGACATCGTGACGGGTGGAGGGCCGGGTTTGATGCAGGCCGCCAACGAAGGGGCAGAGGCTGCCAAGGCACCGGAACGGGTGCAGAATATCGGCATTCGCGTTGAGTTGCCTTTCGAGCAAAAGGTCAATCCGTTTGTCGAAGAGGCTTTCGAACATCAGACATTCTTTACCCGTTTGCATCACTTCGTGTTGTTGTCCGACGCTTTTATTGTAGTGCCGGGTGGTATCGGCACGGTGCTTGAGTCCACCATGATCTGGCAGCTGCTGCAGGTGCGCCAACTGCATGACACACCGCTCGTTTTCACTGGTCCGATGTGGAGGGGGCTTGTCGATTGGGCGAGTCAGATGATGTTGCGTCCGGGATTCGAATTGGCCAACGCCGAAGACATGAAGATTCCGTGTTGCGTGGATACGGCTGATGAGGCGATTGCTATCGTTCGAGAACACCATGCGCGCTGGTTAGCCGAGAATGCTGAGAGTAAAACTACTGAAATCAAATCTTGATGTCACCGAGTGGACCGCGTGTTAACTGGCACTGCGAGCTAAGAGTGGCAGAAACTAGGAGACTGTCCGAGAATAGCGATCGTAGCGAGGGGAAGTTCTTTTGAGACAGATTTTTCGATTATTTGAGGCGAATAGTTGTTCTATTTAACGAAAATAATCGGAAAATCTGACCAAAAAAGCTTTTCCGCAGTAGATTGCTCTATTCTCGGACAGTCTCCTAGGCAGAGCGCAGAACTAATTCGAAAGGAATCATGAATCATGAATAGCAAAGCACCATCAAAACGAGTAAAAGCCGCCGCGTCAATTACCAAAAATCATACAGACTTGAATGTCCGCACCGGCATGCAGGCTGCCGCACTCAAACAGGCAGTGACGGATCATCTGCGTTATTCCGTTGGACGCCTGGAGGCGGCGGCGACTTCGCATGACTATTACCGTGCATTGGCGCTGGCGGTACGTGATCGTATGCAGCAGCGCTGGATGAACACCCACCAGAACTATTTCGACCTGAACTGCAAGATCGCCTGCTATCTCTCGGCGGAATTTCTCATGGGACCTCACCTGGGTAATAATCTGGTGAATCTTGATATCGAACAAGAGGCCCGCACAGCGTTAGCTGAGCTTGGCCAAGACCTCGATTTCATCATGGCCTGCGAGGAAGAACCGGGACTTGGCAATGGCGGCTTGGGAAGACTAGCCGCCTGTTATCTCGATTCGCTGGCGACGCTGCAGCGCCCTGCCATCGGCTATGGCATCCGCTATGAGTTCGGCATTTTTGATCAGGAGATCCATGACGGCTGGCAGACGGAGAAAACGGACAAGTGGCTGCGCTACGGCAATCCCTGGGAGATAGAGAAACCCGAAGTGGCTTACTATGTCAACTGGGAGGGGCATACCGAATTTTACCGGGATGAAACGGGCAACGATCGCGTACGCTGGGTGCCGCACCGGGTGGTGAAGGGCACTGCCTACGACACGCCCATTCAGGGTTATGGCGTCAACACCTGTAATACCTTGCGGCTGTGGAGTGCCGAAGCAGTTGAGTCTTTCGATTTCCAGGCTTTTAATACGGGTGATTATTACCAGGCCGTAGAGGAAAAAATGATTTCCGAAACGGTGACCAAGGTACTTTATCCTAATGATGAGCTAGCGATCGGCAAGCGGTTGCGTCTGGCGCAGCAATATTTTTTCGTTTCCTGTTCGCTGCAAAACATGCTGCATATCCTCGATTTCGCCGGCGAGCCGGTGGAGCGGTTTGCCGACCGCTTTGCCGTACAGTTGAACGATACCCACCCATCTATTGGTGTGGCGGAGCTGATGCGCCTTCTTGTGGACGAGCGGCAACTGGATTGGGATACGGCCTGGGCTATCACCGTGCAGACTTTCGGTTACACTAATCACACGTTGCTGCCAGAGGCCTTGGAAACATGGGCTTTGTCGATGTTCCAGGCATTGCTGCCGCGGCATCTGGAGATCATCTGCGAAATCAACCGCCGTTTCCTTGCTGAGGTGCGCGTCAGATTCCCAGGCGACGAGGCGCGGGTAACGCGCATGTCGCTGATCGGTGAGGAAGGCGAAAAATGCGTGCGCATGGCACATCTTGCCACGGTCGGCAGTCATGCCGTCAACGGTGTTGCCGCTTTGCACTCCGATTTGCTCAAAGCCAGTGTACTGAAAGATTTTTATGAGTTGTGGCCTGAGCGTTTCAGTAACAAAACCAATGGTGTCACGCCGCGCCGCTTTCTGGCGCTTGCCAATCCGGGATTACGCAGCCTGCTCAATAGTACGCTCGGTGAGGAATGGCTGGCGGATCTGGGACAGTTGCGCCAACTCGAAGCTAAAGCCGGTAATGCAACATTCCGGCGCAAGTGGCGAGCGGTCAAAGAGGTCAATAAGAAGCGCCTGGCCGACTACGTCCGTGCGCGCACTGGTATCGAGCTTGACCCTGGCTGGCTGTTTGATATTCAGGTCAAGCGTATTCACGAATATAAGCGCCAGCATTTGAACGTGTTGCACATCGTCACACTTTACCGCCGCCTCAAGGAGAATCCGCAATTGGTGGTGCCGCCGCGTGCCTTCATCTTTGGTGGTAAGGCTGCGCCCGGTTATTTCATGGCTAAGCGTATCATTAAACTCATCAGTGCGGTCGCCGAGACGGTTAACGCTGATCCGGATGTGAATACGCGTATGAAGGTAGCCTTTGTTCCCAACTTTAATGTTCAGAGTGCCCATCTTATCTATCCGGCCGCCGATCTGTCGGAACAGATTTCCACTGCTGGCAAAGAGGCTTCAGGGACCGGTAACATGAAGTTCATGCTCAATGGCGCGCTTACCATTGGCACGCTCGATGGCGCCAACGTGGAGATGCGCGAGGAGGTGGGGGCGGAGAACTTTTTTCTGTTTGGCCTTACCGCCGAAGAGGTAGAAGGCATCAAGCGTAAAGGATATTTCCCGGGTGATTATGTTGCCGGAAACGGCGAGTTGCGTGCAGTGTTGGAGCTTATCAGTAGCGGACATTTTTCCAACGGTGATGCCGAAGTGTTTCGTTCCGTTGTCGATAATCTGACCCAGTCGGATCCGTTTCTGGTACTGGCCGATTACGCTGCCTATATCGCTTGCCAAGAGGAAGTGAGTGCTGCATGGCAGGATAAGGAAAATTGGACGCGAATGTCGATTCTGAACACTGCGCGTAGTGGCAAGTTTTCCTCCGATCGCGCTATTGGCGAGTATTGCGACGAGATCTGGAATGTACAACCAGTGCCGGTAAAGTTATAGAATGAATTGCCATGTCGTCACAAGATAAAGCGAGATCGCGAGGAAAGAGTAGCGCAGGTATGGTATCGGTGATGCGTAGCAAGACTCCGTCACCCTTTACGATCTTGCCGGGAACCCGGTTTCCACCGGGTGCCACCGCTGGCGCGGACGGTGTGAACTTCTGCATCTTCAGTCAGCATGCGATCCGGGTCGAACTGATGTTGTATGCTGCCGCGGACAGTCCCGAGCCGTTTCAAATTATTCACCTGGATCCCGAGCTTAATCGCAGCTTCTTCTTCTGGCATGTGTTCGTCGAGGGTTTGCCGATTGGGACGCGTTACACCTGGCGCATGGATGGTCCCAGCGACACCACCGCCACCGGACGGCGTTTCTATGCCGGCAAAGAACTGCTTGATCCCTGGGCGCGCGCGGTGAGCGATACGTTGTGGGATCGCCGGCGTGCCTGCACTACCGAAGATAGCGGGTTGAACCGCTTGCGCGCTATTGTCGTCGAGCCGCATGCACCGGCAACATCCGACATGTCATCGCTCTGGAAAAAGACTGACCTGGAAGGTGCAGTGATCTATGAGCTACATGTGGGTGGTTTTACCCGCCATCCTTCGGCAGCGGTAGCGCATCCTGGTAGTTTCGCCGCACTTAAGGAGAAGATTCCTTATCTACAGGCGCTCGGCGTGACGCATGTTGAACTGCTGCCGGTGATGGCCTTCGACACGCAAGATGCACCGTCCAGTGTCACAGATCGTGGGTTACACAACTATTGGGGATATAGTACACACAGTTTTTGGGCGCCGCATCCTGGGTATAGCGTCGATCCGGTGCAATCCACTCGCGAGTTTCGCGACTTGGTTGATGCCCTGCACGCGGCCGGTATCCGCGTGTTGCTGGATGTGGTTTATAACCATACGGCGGAGGGCGGCGAAGCTGGGCCGGTGATCCATTTCCGTGGGCTAGCCAACGATATTTTCTATCACCTTGACGCCATCGATCGGCGCCACTACCTCGATTTTACTGGTTGTGGCAACACTGTGAACTGCAATCATCCGCTGGTGACGGCGTTCATCCTGCATAGTCTGGAATATTGGGTGGAGATGCTGGGTGTAGACGGTTTTCGCTTCGATCTTGCCAGCGTCTTCGTGCGCGGCGACAATGGCATACCGCTGGCAAATCCGCACTTACCCTGGGCTATCGAATTCTCGCGCACACTCTCTCGCGTGCCCGTGATTGCTGAGGCCTGGGATGCGGCCGGGTTGTATCACGTCGGTGCTTTTCCCGGTATGGCCTGGTCGGAATGGAACGGCCGCTACAGGGATGTGATGCGTCGTTTTGTGCGCGGTGATCCCGGACTCATTAGTGAAGTGGCGACACGCATCGCTGGCAGCGCTGATCTGTACATTGACGATGAGCGTAAGCCGGCTAATAGCATCAATTTCATCGCCTGTCACGACGGATTCACCCTCTGTGATCTGGTGAGCTATAACACGAAGCATAACGAGGCTAACGGAGAAAACAATCGCGACGGCAGCAACGACAACCTCAGTTGGAATTGTGGTGTCGAGGGTGAGACCGAAGATGCCGCAGTGAACACATTACGTTTACGGCAAGCGAAGAACCTGCTGGCCATCCTCATGCTGTCACGCGGCGTGCCCATGCTGCAGGCCGGCGATGAGGTGCTGCGCACACAGTGCGGCAATAACAATGCCTGGTGTCAGGATAATGGCCTTAGCTGGTTCGACTGGCGGCTCACCGAGCGTAATGCCGACATGTTGCGCTATACACGGGAATTGATTGCGTTTCGCCGCCGTCATGCCAATCTTACCTCCAACCGTTTCTTTACTGGCGCAATGGTGCCCGGCCGTGATATCACCGATATCGCCTGGCATGGGGTACGTCTTAACGAACCGCTATGGAACGATCCGGAGGCGCGTATGCTTGCCTTCACTATAGCTGGTCAGCACGATGACGAAGAGGATCTGCATGTGATTCTGAATATGTCGGACCAGTCCTTGGATGTGGCTTTGCCGGTCATGCGCGAGCGCCGCTGGCATCTGGCGCTTGACACCACCCAACCTGCGCCTGCGGATATCCTCGTTGGCGATTGTCAAATGCCGGTGATTGGCGGAGCCTATCTGGCCGGTCCGCGAAGTGTGGTTGTCCTCGAAGCACGCACATGAGCAGTCGCATCGTTCTGGTCGTCAACGCGGGTTCATCCAGTCTAAAATTTTCAGTGTTTCACCTAGATGATACGGACTTCTTGCAATTGGCTATGCGCGGGCAAATCGATGGTATTGGTACCCAGCCGCATTTATGCGTGAAGGATGTCACGGGTTCAGTGGTGGCCGAACGCGATTTCGCGATTATCGAGATCAATAACGTGCAACAGGCAATCGGGTTTGCCGGCGCCTGGCTGAGCGAGCATTTTCAGGATACGCCGTTACTTGCCGTGGGGCATCGTGTAGTCCACGGCGGCACTAATTATTCACATCCTGTGTTGGTCGATGAGGCTGTGTTCGCGGCGCTGGAACAATTGGTCCCACTTGCACCCCTGCATCAGCCGCACAATTTGGCGGCGATCCGCGCAGTGCGTGAGGCGCAGCCGCAGGTGCCACAGATTGCGTGTTTCGATACGGCATTTCACCGCACTCACCCGCAGATCGCCGACCTCTATGCACTGCCCTGGGAATACTACGAGTCCGGAGTGCGGCGCTACGGTTTCCACGGATTATCTTATGAATATATCGCGGCCACGCTGCCGAAGGTAGCGCCGAATCTGGCCAAAGGCCGTGTGATTGTAGCACATCTTGGCAGTGGAGCGAGCCTGTGTGCGATGCAAGCAGGCAAGAGTTTAGATTCGACCATGGGTTTCTCGCCGCTCGATGGCTTGCCGATGGGGACGCGGCCAGGTGCGCTCGATCCGGGCGTGTTGCTGCATCTCATTAATCAATGCGGCCTATCGGGCGCTGACTTGGAAAAGCTTCTGTACAAAGAATCCGGCCTGCTGGGTTTGTCCGGCATCAGCAACGATATGCGTGTACTTCTGGAAAGTCGTGAGCCGCGTGCGCAATTGGCGATCGAGTATTTCGTGTATTATGCAACCAAGCAGATTGGCGCGCTCGCCGCGGTGCTGGGAGGTATCGATGGCTTGGTGTTCACAGCCGGAATTGGCGAACACTCGCCGGTGATTCGTGCGCGCATCCTGCAAGGGTGCGCCTGGTTGGGTGTATCAGTCGATGCTGAAGCTAATGCATGCGGTGGCCCGCGTATTTCAATGGAAGATAGTCCCGTCGCAGCCTGGGTCATCCCGGCTGATGAAGAATGGATGATCGCGCGCCATACTCTGGCGCTGGTGTTTAAAAAGGAGAAAGGATATGGTAACTGACTGGATACCTTTGTTGCGTGATCTGCGTCAGTACCGCAAAGAGTGGTTGACGCACGATGTGATCGCCGGACTCTCGGTTACTGCCGTGCAGGTGCCGACGGCGATTGCTTACGCTAGCCTGGTAGGCCTTCCACCCGAGGTCGGACTCTATGCCTGCATACTGCCGGTACTGGTTTATGCCTTGTTTGGTTCATCACGGCAACTGGTGCTCGGGCCGGATGCGGCAACCTGCGCGATGATCGCTGCGGTGCTATTGCCGATGGCAGGCGGCGATCTGGATTATTACCTGAAACTTTCTGCTTCTATGGCGATCGCCTCGGGCTTGTTGATGTTTATTGGTGGAATGGCCCGCATGGGTTTTATCGTAAATTTTTTCTCACGCCCGATCCTGATCGGTTTCCTCAACGGTATTGCGCTCAGCATCATCATTGGACAACTGGGTAAGTTGTTAGGTATTACAATGGTAAACCGGGATTTTGGACCATCTATGCTGGAATTGGCCGGACGTTTCGCCGAGATGAATGGCTATAGTCTGGGCGTGGGGTTGGTCACGTTGATGCTGCTGATCCTGACCGTTCGCTATGCGCCACGGTTGCCAGCGGCGCTGATTGCACTGCTGATCCCCGGTTTAGCCGTGTTCCTGATGGGATTGGATGCACATGCGGTTAAACTGGTAGGTGAGGTTCCGTCCGGATTGCCGTCATTCGCGCTACCCGGCCTCGGTTATGAAGGTGCACAGAGCATTTTCATGAGCTCGATCGGACTCGTCATCATCATCTTTACCGGTGGCGTGCTCACGGCGCGCAGCTTTGCCATGCGCAATGGCTATAGTATCAACGCCGATCAGGAAATGCGCGCTATCGGTTTCGCCAACATAACATCAGGCCTGTCCGGCGGCTTCGCTGTCACCGGAGCCGATTCGCGCACTGCGGTCAACGATGCGAGCGGTGGCAAGACTCAACTGGTATCAGTGATTTCCGCGCTGGCCACGGCCGGGATCTTGTTGTTTCTTACGCAACCGTTGGGCTACCTGCCCATCCCTGCATTGGCTGCCGTGCTGATCTTCTCAGCATGGGGTCTTCTGGATATCGACGGTATACGCCGCCTGCGATCGATTGATCGCTTCGAGTACAAGTTATCTGTGTTGACGACGATTGGTGTACTGGTCATTGGCGTTCTGCCAGGTGTAGTGTTTGCCATCGCGCTAGCGCTATCGAATGTACTTCTCAAGATTTATAAACCCAAGGATACGCTGCTGGGTATTGTCCCAGGCCTGAAAGGTTACAACGATCTCAGCATATCGGAAGCCGCCCGGCCAGTCCCGGGTGTGATCATCTATCGTTTCGATGCGCCATTGCTGTTCTTCAATGCCGATTACTTCAAGACACGGATACTGTCTCTGGTGGATGATGCTGCTGAGCCTAAGCCGCGCTGGCTCGTGCTCAACGTCGAATCCATCAGCCAGCTTGACAGCACCGGCGCGCAGGCCATCAGCGAGCTGATCGACGAGCTGCAGAATCGTGGCGTGCGCCTAGTCATTGCGCGGCCGAAGCAGTATATGCGCAAGTACGGACAATCAATGAATCTGGGTAAAAAGATCGGGGCAGACAATATGTTTTACTCCGTTCACTCCGCCGTTGCGGCCATTCTGGAGCGGCAGGAACGTGATAAAGTAGCGGAAAGTGAACCGATTACTGAAAGGAGTCATGAAACATGAAAAAGGCACGCGCCATTAAATCTCTAGATAAAGACGCGGATACAATCAGCGAAACCAAGCCCAAGCTCAAACGCAAGGACTATGACAAGGCACTACTCGAGCTACAGGCGGAACTGTGTGCTGTGCAAGACTGGGTAATAGCTACCGGGCAGCGCATCATCCTAGTGTTCGAGGGGCGGGACGCAGCAGGCAAGGGTGGTACTATCAAGGCAATCACTGAGCGCGTGAGTCCGCGTGTGTTCAGGGTTGTCGCCTTGCCGGCGCCCTCGGATCGCGAGAAGACGCAGATCTACATTCAGCGCTATATGGCGCATTTTCCCGCAGCGGGTGAGATCGTTATTTTCGATCGTAGCTGGTACAACCGCGCAGGCGTTGAGCGTGTAATGGGGTTCTGCACCGAAGCACAGTGCCATCGTTTTCTGGAGCTGTGTCCGTTCATCGAAAAGCAGATTGTGGAAAACGGCATTCTCCTGCTCAAGTACTGGCTGGAAGTTGGCGATGAGGAACAGGAGCGGCGTTTCCGTGCACGTATCGACGATCCGGTGCGGCAATGGAAGCTGTCACCGATGGATCTGCCCTCACGCGAGCGCTGGTATGATTACTCGCGTGCGCGCGACCAGATGCTGGCGGCTACCGACACGGATTTTGCTCCCTGGCACATTGTCACTTCCGACGACAAGAAACGCGCACGCTTGAACCTGATTGCGCATCTCCTGAAGCAGATTCCCTACGAGCATATGCCAAAGAAAAAGATCAAGTTGCCCAAACGCATTATGAAGCATGCCTATGACGATGAGGCGACCATAGCCGATCGACGCTGGATTCCGGAGATTTATTGAATCTTTAGAGTGTGATAAAAGAGGTTATCCATATTGACTATATACCATATTGAATCCCTCGTGCGCCACACGGCGCCTTCAAGGAGTTTTTTGATGATCACACGAATCCTTGCCGCCATTCTCGTTTGCGCCGTTCTTGTTGGTTGTTCTAAGGAAACGGCTGCACCGCAGCAACGCCCTGTACCCGAGGTGACCGTGATGACTGTGATTCCACGCGATATTCCTTACATATTCAGCTTCGTCGCGCAGACCGAAAGCTCGCGCCAAGTCGATATTGTCGCGCGTGTTTCGGGTTTCCTCGACCGCATCGCGTACCAGGAAGGCGAACTGGTGAAGGAGGGGCAACTCCTATTCCAACTCGACTCGAAGCCGTTCAAGGCACAGTTGGAGGCTGCTCGCGGTGCGATGCAGGCGCAGCAGGCGAGGTTTAAGACAGCGGACGCCAATCTTAAGCGTGTGAAACCGCTGGCCGAGCAGAACGCGCTCTCGCAGGCTGATCTGGATCGGGCGCAAGGCGAATTCGACGCAGCGAAAGCGGCCGTGTTCGCCGTAAGCGCGAAAGTGAAGGAGGCCGAATTGAACCTCGGCTACACGACTATCCGTTCGCCGGTGACGGGCCTGGCGAGCCGTTCGCTCCAGCGCGAGGGCGCATTCGTGAATGCGATGGCGGAGACCGCGAAACTCACGTACGTTGCCGCCATCGATCCGATCTGGGTTACATTCAGTGTTTCGCAGAATCAGATGGCACGCTCGCGCGTGGAAAACCAAAAAGGGCTGATCGTCCAACCTAAGAGTCAGGATTATGAGGTGGCTCTCGTTCTTCCTGATGGGACGCCGTATGCAGAGAAAGGCAAGATCAACTTTGCCGATCCATCTTTCAGCCAGGACACCGGCTCGTTCATGGTGCGTGCGGTGCTGTCGAACCCAAAAAGGGAGCTCCGCCCCGGCATGTTTGTTACGGCATACGTGAAGGGTGCGCTGCGGCCGAATGCAATCGTTGTGCCGCAACTCTCGGTGCAGAAGGGCTCGAATGGCCACACCGTATACGTCATCAAGCCGGACGGCACGGCAGAAGTGCGCCCGGTGGTGGTCGGCGACTATGAAGGCGAGAAAGACATCGTGATCGTGACCGGACTCCAGGCTGACGACCGGATTGTGGTTGACGGGGTACTCAAAGTGGTTCCCGGTCAGCCGGTAAAGATCGTGGAGCCGGAAGCGGGTAATGATAAAGCAATAGCCAAGCCTGCCGCGGCTGCACAGAAATAGAGGCCGCTTCATGTTTACTCACTTTTTTATCGATCGCCCGATCCTCTCGGCAGTCATCTCGATTCTGATCGTGCTCGCTGGGGCGGTGTCTATGTCCGTCTTGCCGATCGAACAGTATCCCGATATGGCGCCTCCGCAGGTAACGATCGACGCACGCTACCCCGGTGCCACCGCCGAGGTAATTGCGAACAACGTAGCTGCCCCCATCGAGGCGCAATTGAACGGCATCGACAACTTGCTTTATTACTATTCGAACAGTTCGTCGAGCGGTAACATCCAGATCGTTGTGGTGTTCAAGCCAGGCAGCAATCCAGACATCAATCAAGTCAATGTGCAGAATCGGCTGAGCCAGGCGATGCCCCAATTGCCGCAGGTGGTGACTCAACAGGGAATCACGGTGGACAAGATGTCACCCAGTATCATGATGGTGGTTTCGATCTTTTCGCCTGATGAGCGCTATGAAGATGCCTATATCGCCAATTACACCAATCTCTATGTACTCGACGAATTGAAGCGTGTGCCCGGGGCGAATCGATCGAAGACATTCGGCCTCGCCGATATAGCGATGCGCGTCTGGTTGCGGCCTGACCGTATGGCCCAGCTCGGCATCACTGTGGATGAAGTAAGCGCCGCGATTCAGAGCCAGAATCAGACTTTCGGTATCGGCCAGCTCGGCGCTCCGCCGGTGCCCCCTACCGTGGAGCAGCAGTTTGTCGTGACGGCGCAGGGCCTGTTGACCAAACCGGAGGAGTTCGAGGATATTATCGTCCGCACCGCGAAGGCTGGCGCTGCTATCGTTCGTATCAAGGACATCGGACGGGTTGAACTCTCCCGGCGAGATTACTCTATGCCGAGTCGCATGAATGGCAAGACCGCGACGACTATCGGTGTCTACCAACAGCCGGGTGCAAACGCAGTGGAAACCGCTGCGGGTGTTCGCAAGAAGATGGAGGAACTTAAGGCGAAATTCCCAACCGGCATGGATTACAAGATCGTGCTCGATACCAGCCAGTTTACCCTTTACTCAATCGACAAGGTGGTTCATACCTTCTTCGAAGCGGTAGTGCTGGTGGTGCTGGTCGTGTTCGTCTTCCTGCAATCACTGCGAGCGACCATTATTCCGATCCTGGCGGTACCGGTATCCATCATTGGCACGTTCGTAGGTTTGTACCTGTTCGGGTTTTCGATCAATATGCTCACCATGTTCGGCATGATCCTTGCGATCGGTCTGGTGGTGGATGATGCTATCGTGGTGGTTGAGAACGTTGAGACGAACATCACCAAGAAAGGGCTCGGCCCAATGGCTGCCGCGAAAGAGGCAATGACGGAGATTGCGGGTGCACTGATCTCGATCGTGCTGGTTCTGCTTGCGGTATTCCTGCCGGTTGCATTTCTCGGCGGGGTGACTGGGACATTGTACAAGCAGTTCGCGATCACCATCTCAATCGCGATGGTGATCTCGGGTGTCATGGCGTTGACCCTCTCGCCGGCACTGGCTGCGATCATCATTAAGGCGCAACATGGAAAGAAGAATCGATTTTTCCAGGCGTTTGAAAATATGTTCGGATCCATTCAGCGTGGATTCCTGGGTAATGTTGCTCGCATCATGCATTTGTGGCCGGTTTCTCTCATTATGTTCGGTGGTGTTGTGGTCGGGATCCTGTTGATGTTCCGTATTCTGCCGGCAGGCTTTGTTCCGGACGAGGACCAAGGCTATTTCTTCGTGCTCGCTCAGGTTTCCGACTCAGCGAGTCAGAACGTCACGAGCCGCTTCAGTAAAGAGCTGGAGCAAATCGTGCTCCAGGATCCTGCTGTGCAGGATGTGGGCACGATCAATGGCTACAGTTTCGTTGATGGCCAGCAGAACAACAGCGCCGCGCTCATGTTCGGTCTGTTGAAGCCTTTTGAGGAACGAAAGGATGCGAGTCTGCTGTCGTTCGATACGTTAAAGAGGCTAAACGCGCAGTTTGCGGGGCACAAGGATGGTGTTGCTTTTGCTGTCAATCCACCTTCGATCCCTGGTCTAGGCACGACTGGGGGGTTCGAATTCTACATCCAGAACCGTGGTTCAGGTGATCCGCGCGCGACGGACGCTGCCCTTAAAGCATTTCTTGCCCAGGCCCGCGAGCGTGAGGAATTGCAGGCGGTGAACACGACGTTCCGTGCCAACAGCCAGCAACTCTTCGTCGATCTCGATCGTAAAAAGGCCGAAGTGCTGGGCGTGCATGTGGCCGATGTTTTTAATACGATGCAAGCGTACTTCGGCTCCCAAGTGGCTGGTCAGTTCTCGCTGTTCAGTCGCGTATGGTTCGTCATCATCCAGGCGGACGCGGATTTTCGCGTGAACCCGGAGGATTTCAGCAAGGTCTTCGTGCGCTCGTCTAGTGGTGCCAACGTGCCGCTGTCGGCGCTTATCACGACTCGCTATGTTGCTTCGCCAAAGATGATGACGCGATTCAATGGCTTCCCGGCGGTAAAGATTACCGGAAGCCAAGCGCCTGGTTACAGTTCGGGTGATGCGATCAGAGTGATGGAAGAAGTGGCACGCGATACACTGCCCGGTGACTTCGCCTATGCCTGGGCGGGGCAGGCCTTCCAGGAAAAGGGCGCGGGTGGTACGTCTTCGTCGGCTTTTATCTTCGGTCTGATCGTGGTGTTTCTACTCCTTGCAGCGCAGTTTGAGAAGTGGACGCTCCCCATTGCGGTGGTGCTGACGGTTCCCTTCGCCGTGTTGGGTGCGTTGCTGCTGACTTGGGTGCTCGGGCTCGAGAATGATGTCTACTTCCAGGTCGGACTGGTGACGCTCGTCGGACTGTCCGCAAAAAATGCGATTCTGATCTGCGAGTTTGCGATAGAGCGCGTTCGCCACGGCATACCCCCTCGGGAGGCAGCTATCGAGGCTGCCGGGCTGCGATTGCGCGCGATTGTAATGACATCGTTCGCGTTTATCCTTGGCTGTGTGCCACTCGCGATCGCGACCGGACCTGGTGCGAACAGTCTGCGCGCGATCGGCACCGGCGTGATCGGCGGGATGCTCGCATCCACGCTGATTGCAATCTTCTTCGTGCCGCTGTTCTTCTGGTTGCTGGAATCCATGAGTGTAAAGTTTGCAGGTAAGAAAGTACACGAGGAGGGGCGGGGTGTTGAAGGGCTATCCGAAGCTGTGACTGTTCCCGATCCCGTTCCCGAAGCAGCTTTGCCTGGAAAACGGGAAGGTGAGTGATATGCGTTACATCGTTCTTTCTATGTTCGCAGCCGTATTTCTCAGTGCATGTGCTGCAGTGGGTCCTGACTATCGACGACCGGCGATTGTAACCCCCGAGGATTGGCGCGTTGATTATCCGGAGGCGGCGTCAGTCGCAAACGTCGGATGGTGGACTCAGTTCGACGATCCGGCGCTCGACGCGCTTATCGAAACGGCGTTGCGTGAAAACCGCGATATCCAAGCCGCTGCCGCGCGAGTGGATCAGTTTATCGGCGCACTGCAAACCACCCGTGCGCAGTTTTATCCACAGATCGGTTACAACGCGGATGCGAGCCGTAACCGGCGCACGGAACATGGACTGGCTCCCCTTCCCCCGGGCACCGATCCGTACTATTCGCTCTATCGTGGATCACTTGGCGCGTCATGGCAGATCGATCTCTTCGGGCGGATCAGACGTCAGAGTGAAGCTGCCCAGGCGCAGGTTTTTGTGAGCGAGCAGGGCCGCAGAGGTGTCATCCTTTCGGTCGTGACGAGCGTCGCGGCGAGCTACATCGTGCTGCGCGCGCTCGACCGGCAGCTTGAGATTGCGCGCACCAGTGCGGCAAACTACGCCGACATGCTGCGGATCTTCGAGCTTCGCTACCAGTATGGCGTCGTGTCGCAAGTAGAAGTTGCCCAGGCACTGTCGCTATACCAATTGGCTCTCGCCGCAATTCCAGCAATCGAGCAGCAGATCGTCGCGCAGGAGAATCTCATCTCGATCCTTCTCGGACACAACCCCGGTTCGATCCCGCGCGGCAGGACCATTGATGAGCTCATTGCCCCGGCAGTTCCTCCCGATTTGCCCTCGACGCTGCTTGAGCGGCGGCCCGACATTGTGCAGGCCGAGCAGAACCTCGTGGCTGCCAACGCGAACGTCGGGGTGGCAAGATCGTTTTACTACCCGACCATCACGCTCACCGGTCTTCTCGGTTCAGCAAGCCTTGCATTTGGCAATTTTTTGACGGGCCCGGCCAGTACCTGGGCGGTGGCTGCAGGTCTTGCTGGACCGATTTTCACCTTTGGCGCCATCGAGGGACAGGTAAAAACTGCTGAAGCAGCCCAGCGGGAAGCGCTTGCCTTCTATCAGGCGACAATCCTCAACGCTTTCCGCGAGACGAATGACGCGCTTATTGGCGCAGTGAAGAAGCGAGAGGAAGCCGAGGCCAAGGCGAATCGCGTCATGGCGCTCCGCGACTACGCTCGCCTTTCCCGGCTCAAGTACGACAATGGCTACGCGGATTATATTGAGGTGCTCTACTCGGAGAACGTGCTTTTTGATGCAGAGCTTATCGCGGTACTCGCAAAGGCCGAGCGCTACACCGAACTCGTGAACGTCTACAAAGCGATGGGCGGTGGTTGGGTCGACGAGGCTGAGATGTTCTCGCCGAAACCACAGTTTACGACGGTAAAACCGATGAGCGGAGACAGTTCGCTGGCTCGATAGGAGATTATTTAATTATGCTATTCAATTCATCAATAAAGGATACAAATCATGACGATTTCTCCTGATGCAGGTAAGCCGGCCCGGAAAGAAATGCTCGTTGATCTCACAAAGCTTGAACGGGAGTATTATGAGCGCAGCCCCGATCTGGCTGACGCTGCCCAATTAGTCAGTTTCGGCACTAGCGGGCATCGCGGTTCGCCACTGCAGGGATCATTCACCGAAGCGCATATTCTGGCTATTACACAGGCCATTTGTGACTATCGCCAGGGTCGGGCTATCGATGGACCGCTCTATATGGGTAAAGACACGCACTCATTATCGGGGCCGGCGCAACGGACTGCGCTGGAAGTGTTGGCAGCCAATGGTGTGACGACGATCATCCAAAAAAATGACGGTGTCACTCCGACACCGGTCATCTCGCGGGCAATTCTCGTTTATAACCGCGATCGTAAGGAACACTTCGCCGACGGCATTGTCATCACGCCGTCGCACAATCCACCAGAGGATGGCGGTTTAAAGTACAACCCGCCCCACGGCGGCCCCGCTGACGTCGATGTAACAAAATGGATCGAACAGAGAGCCAACGAGTTAATGCGCCAAGGGAACACCGGCGTCAAGCGAATCCCCTTCATGTCCGCCATCAAGGCAGAGACGACGCATCAGGAAGATTTCGTGATGCCTTATGTCAAGGATCTGCGCAACGTTGTTGATATGGACGTCATCCGGGCAGCGGGTCTAAAGTTGGCTGTCGATCCGTTGGGTGGTGCCGCTGAACCCTATTGGGAGCCCATTAACGCCGTTTATCACTTGGATATTGCCGTTGTGAACCCGGTGATCGATCCCACATTCTCGTTCATGACGGTCGATCATGACGGCAAGATCCGCATGGATCCTTCCAGTCCCTATGCCATGGCCAGGCTTGTGGATCTCAAAGATCAATATCGTATCGCCTTTGCGAACGATCCGGATGCCGATCGGCATGGCGTGGTCGTGCCGTCCATCGGGTTAATGAATCCAAATCATTACTTGGCTGTAGCCATTCGCTATTTGCTGACTCACCGGAAATGGCCTGCCCACGTGACTGTCGGCAAGACTCTGGTCAGCAGCAGCATGATTGATCGGGTGGTCAACAAGCTGGGTTACCGGTTGTGCGAGATGCCGGTGGGCTTCAAGTGGTTTGTGCCGGGGCTGTTAGATGGCTCGTTTTGTTTCGGTGGTGAAGAAAGTGCCGGAGCGAGTTTCCTGCGGCATGACGGCACCGTGTGGAGTACGGACAAGGATGGTCTGATCATGGATTTGCTGGCGGCCGAGATTACTGCCCGCACGAAAAAGGACCCGGGCGAGCATTACCAGGAACTGGAAGCCGAGTTCGGCGCACTGTACTACACGCGCATCGATGCGCCTGCGACGCCCGAACAGAAGGCGAAGCTGGCAAAGCTATCGGCCGAAGCAGTTGCAGCTCCAAAGCTCGCAGGCGAAACCATCCGGATGAAGTTGACCAGCGCCCCTGGTAACAACGCATCCATCGGTGGTCTCAAGGTTGTGACCGACAGCGGTTGGTTCGCAGCGCGTCCTTCCGGCACTGAGAATATTTACAAAATCTATGCGGAGAGCTTTAAGGACCAGGATCACCTGAACGCGATCGTGAGAGAAGCTCAGGAGATCGTGAGTGATGCAGTAAGTGATGCATTGTAATCCTTTGAGGGCATCCTAGTCTCTCTTCAAAGTCCGCTTGGTAGCAGAACGGCTGAGGCTGTGTCATCTCCTTGATGATCTTCGCCGCATGTCTACTTTGCGGATAGGCAAACGTAAGTCTAATTCTTGCAGGAAGGAGCTAAAATATGAAAGCTACACAACTGCTTCATAACCTGGGCCAGAGTATCTGGCTCGACAACATTACACGTGATTTGCTGACCAGTGGTACGCTTAAACGCTACATCGACGAGCTGTCGGTGACAGGGCTAACTTCCAATCCGACCATCTTTGATTGTGCGATTAAGGATAGCAATGCTTACGACGCTGCGATTCGCATTGGTCTGGCACAAGGAAAATCAGCCGAAACGATTTTCTTTGATTTGGCACTGGAAGATCTTACTCAGGCAGCCGATCTGTTTCGGCCAATTTATGACCGCACCAATGGTGTCGATGGGTGGGTGTCGCTGGAGGTGTCTCCCTTGCTGGCCTACGACACAACCAGTACGCTTGCGGCAGCGAAGGAGCTGCACGCCCGGGCGGCGCGGCCGAATTTGCTGATTAAGATTCCGGGTACCCAGGAAGGTTTGCCCGCTATTGAAGAGGCGATTTTTGCCGGTGTGCCGATCAACGTGACGCTGTTATTTTGCCGCGAGCACTATGTGGCCGCCGCCGAGGCTTTCCTGCGCGGCATCGAGCGGCGCATCGATGCCGGACTCAATCCTGATGTCGGTTCCGTTGCTTCCCTGTTTATCAGCCGATGGGACGTCGCGGTGGCTGGTACGGTTCCCGGTGGGCTAAGGGATAAGCTTGGCATCGCCATCGCCAGTCGTGCCTACAAAGCAGCTCGCAATCTCCTTAGCTCACCGCGTTGGCAGCGTGTTTATAACGCTGGGGCGCGGCCACAACGCCTGTTGTGGGCGAGTACGGGAACCAAGGATTCCAAGGCTGCCGATTTGCTCTATATTCAAGCGCTTGCCGCCCCCTTTACGGTTAATACCATGCCCGAAGGCACGTTAAACGCGCTTGTGGATCATGGTGAGTTGAGCGGAATCATGCCTGCTGACGGCGGCGACTGCGAGACAGTCTTAGAGCAGTTCGCCCAGGCCGGAATCGACGTCGATGCCCTGGCCACCAGGCTCCAAGAAGAAGGAGCAAAGGGATTCACCGCTTCCTGGAACGAGCTGATGGGCGTGATCACATCGAAGTGTGCCACCATGCAGAAGACAAATTAACAGGCCATTGAAAA